>NZ_JAVJUO010000215.1:0-3005 GCF_040220555.1 Coleofasciculus sp. C1-SOL-03 | reverse complement strand
TCGACTGGATGGGTTGTTTTTGCCTAAGAACGAAACTCTAGACCAACCCTTTTATGTGGTTGAGGTTCAGTTTCAACGAGATGATAATTTATATTATCGTTTATTTACTGAACTGTTTATCTTTCTGAATCAATACAAACCGCCTTATCCTTGGCGGGTAGTGGTGATTTATCCAAGTCGCCGGATTGAGAGGGAACAGCCGTTACAATTTCGGGAACTCTTCAGCCGAGTGACTCGGATATACTTGGATGAGTTAGGAGATAAGGCATCGGCATCTGTTGGGGTTAATATTGTTAAGCTAGTGATTGAGCAGGAACAGACAGCCCCAGAACAGGCAAGGCGCTTAATCGAACAAGCTCAAACTCAGATAACGGATGAGACGACCAAACGTGACCTGATTGATTTAATTGAAACTATCATCGTTTATAAATTACCACAAAAAAGTCGGGAGGAGATAGAAGCCATGTTAGGATTAAGTGAACTTAAACAAACCAAGGTTTATCAGGAAGCCAAGCAAGAAGGGTTAGTAGAAGGGAAACAGGAAGGGTTAGCAGAAGGCAGACAGGAAGGCAAACTCAAAGCCAAGTTGGAAGCGATACCACGCATGATGCAGTTGGGTGCGAGTTTGGAGATGATTGCGGAGGGTTTGGATTTACCGCTGAATGTTGTTCAACTAGCCGCACAGTCATTTTCTGAAGATAATGTGGCTGCGTTTATTGAACTGTTAAATCATCGCCGTTCGCTTTTTTCTTCTCAAGACTTAGCGGAGTTGGCGGAGTTAATCAAACCTTTACCGGATAAAATAGAAACGCTATCTCAGGCGATCGCACAGTGGTGTAAGCAGGATGCCCATTCCCTACAACGTCAGGCTTGGCGTGATTGTCTCTCAGGTAAGCTGGCGGCGACAGTGGAGGAATGGTTGGCTCAAAATCTGGCATCCCTGGAAACTTTGAGACCTTCGGTGAATAAAGCCATCCTACAGCAGGCGATCGCATCAGGAGAGAATTCTAATTAGCGATCGCGTCTTCAGATCGGGATAGATAAAAATAGGCGATCGCTTGACCTTTCACCCATCCCGGATACCAGAACCCAAACCCCTGTAATCCTCATGTAGGGGCGACCCGCTTGGCTTAATTAACAATAATTCCATTTAATGCGATCGGGTCGCCCTGTTCTAGCGATCGCACTCTCGGTTATCGGGGTTGAATGGATGTGCGATCGCGTCTTCAGATCGGGATAGATAAGAATAGGTGATCGCTTGCCCTTTCACCCATGCCGGATACCAGAACCCAAACCCCTGTAATTCTCCTGTAGGGGCGACCCGCTTGGCTTAATTAACAACACCACTCCATTTAATGCGATCGGGTCGCCCTGTTCTCACCAACTTCGCTAACTTCTTCTTAGGGAACCGGAACCTAGGGTTAGCCGTACTCAATTCCTGTCAAGGTGCAGCCATATCCTCCCACCAGGTTTTTGCCGGAATTGCCCCCAATTTAGTGCGGCGTAGTATCCCTGGAGTTATCGCCATGCAATATTCGATTCTCGACAGAACCGCCAAACTCTTTGCCGTTGTGTGAATAATGACATAAGATCAATGCCGATTTTCCCGATTTTTTGATATAAATCAGGAGTAGAATCAGGGGATTCAGCCGATGGGAAGACAGTACGCCATAATTGGTACAGGTGCGATCGGAGGCTTTTACGGCGCTTGCTTGCAAAAAGCGGGACTTGATGTCCATTTTCTCCTCCGGCGCGATTATGATTATGTGAAAGAGCATGGTTTGGCAATTTCGTCAACCTGGGGAGATTTTACTTTACCCCAGGTGAATGCCTACAACCAGGTTAAAGATATGCCCCCTTGTGATGTGGTATTAATCGCTCTAAAAACCACCCAAAATCATCTCCTCCCGCACCTGCTTCCGCCTCTGGTTAAACCTGGAACTGTAGTGATTACGTTACAAAATGGGTTAGGGGTTGAACCTGAAATTGCCGCCATCGTCGGGGAAAGTATCGAAGTATTAGGGGGACTCTGCTTTGTCTGTTCTAATAAAATTGATTTGGGTCAAATTCACCATCTCGATTATGGTCAAATCCAGCTAGGTGCTTATGGAAATAACCATCAGCCTCAAGGAATTACACAGACAATGCGTCAGATTGCGGCTGACTTTGAACAAGCCAATATTCCGATTCAGCTTGCCGATAATTTACTCCTCGCCCGGTGGAAAAAGTTGGTGTGGAATATTCCCTATAATGGTCTATCTGTCGTCTTAGATGCGACAACGGATGCGATGATGAAAGATAGTCATGGGCATCAGCTATCGGAACAATTGATGCGAGAGGTTGTAGCTGGGGCGGCGGGGTATGGTTTAGAGATAAAGGAGAGTTTTATTCAAAAAATGCTGGATTATACGATGAAAATGAAACCCTATCGTACCAGCATGAAAATTGACTATGATTGTCATCGCCCCTTGGAAGTCGAAGCCATGTTTGGCAACCCGATGCGGGCGGCGCAAGCGGTTGGGATGGCGGTTCCTAAAATAACGATGCTCTATCAGCAATTAAAATTCCTAGATGCCAGAAATATCGCGATTGGCGATTAGGGATTGGGTTTGTAGGGGCGGGTTTAGGGAATTTTATGTTGCTATTGCTAATAACCTTTATGCAAAACCCGCCCTGACTAAATTTTAATTTTTGCCCAAAATTGCGGCATGACACAGCTAAAATTGTGGAATAGATTTGACGATTAAATCGGGCGCAAGCTTTGCGCCCCTACGGTTTCTCGACGTAAGCGGTAAAGCGTTTAGGGAATTTCATGTCGCCATGGCTGATAACTTTTAGGCAAAACCCGATATTTGTAGGGGCGGGTTTAGGAAATTTCATGTCGCCATGGCTAATAACTTTTATACAAAACCCGCCCTGACTAACTTTTAATTTTTGCCCAAAATTGCAGCATGACACAGCTAAAATTGTGGAATAGATTTGATGATTAAATCGGGCGCAGGTCC
>NZ_JAVJUO010000214.1:0-18192 GCF_040220555.1 Coleofasciculus sp. C1-SOL-03 | reverse complement strand
GAACGAAAAATAGGGCGTTTCGGCTTTTAGAAGTTAGTTTGACCGAACCGAATTCTGTACGGTTTTTCCCCCTTGTCTTCTTTCCTTCCTTGTCCTCCTTGTCTTGTCCCCACCCTAAAATAAAAAACCTACACCTGTCAGGGATCTATAAGGGGGACGGGAGGGGGATCTATAAGGGGGACGGGAGGGGGATCAAAAGGGGGATCAAAAGTGGGACGGAAGGGGGATCTAATTGGGAAGAGGGAGATTCAAAAATGGGTAAGGGGGAGATAGAGAGAGGCGGGGAGTGAGGGCTGATTGTCAAGTAAACAAATCGGGATATTGCTCCTTAGCCCACATCGGCAAACCGGCGGCTGGGTTTTCAAGCTGACGGTTCAGTAGCTCAATAATATTGGGCATTTTACTTAACAAATCAAACACCACAATATTGCAATCTAATCCCTTAGAATCGGTGAATCCTCTGACATTTTTATCCAGTTCCAGATAAAACTTGGGATTCAATTCACTCCCAAACCCGATAATCACAATTTTCAGTTCATCCTGACTTTTCAATCTGGCACTGGTGGTCTGAATCAGGTTCAAAAACTTATCGCGGTCATCAAACTGACCATCGGTGTAAATAACAATAAACCCTTCCCGATTTGCTTCACGATTAGCAAACCATTGATTAATCACTTGCTCAAGGGTTGGTGTGATAAACGTGCTACTATCGGGTTGATTTTCATCAAAGACACTAGGAACCTGAGCCGTATCTTCAATGTAGATGATTTTGTCACAGGGACGATTAGGACTAAAAAAGGTTAAGGCAATCTCCTCACAAACCTTGTCCCCATCCAGACTGGTTTCATTGAGAATGCGATAGACGTGTCCTTCAATAACTTCCGGTAGAACTTTCCAGCGAATATTATTATTAAATTCTGGATCTCGTCTCACCATTGACCCACTTTGGTCGATGAGCATGAAAACATCTCGGTTAAAAAGTTTTTTACTTGGCATAGAGTCCCCTTTTTGAATAATACCCTGATTTTGGGTTTCAATAATCGTTGCTTGATGCAAAATGGGTGGAGCGCTCGGCGTCGTAGCCCTTGTTTTTTTGGGGCATATTGCCGAGAGACCCGATACCAATAGTTTAATGGTTTTTGCCACCCAGTTATAAATAGACATTTGAACTTCCTACAGTCCGCAGGTTGATCACCATTGATTTAATTAAGAATTCTTAAGTGTATTATAACCATCACATATAGTTTATATGTACTATTAGGGAGATGGTACTGTAAATTGGGTTGACGCGCCGAAACCCAACAAAACTCAGGACTCGCATCCCTGACTACAAACCCAATCTAATGCATAAAATCAGGTATACCACACCCTAGTGCAAGAAGGCAGAAGGCAGGAGGCAGAAGGCAGAAGGGCAGAAAGCTTATACCATAAGATTTTGCACCTTTTTTAACTGGAGAGTTACTTCCGCCGCGCTGGTCTAGTGATGTGGTATACGCAACTAAATAGGGATTGGAGATGAATATCTCGAATCCCTGGAAGTTTCTTATTTAGATTTTAATAGCGGAGTTAACAAATTTGTTCAGGTGCTAAAGGTTGAGAATTATAGCACCTGTTTAGCCAATTTAGGCATCAGACTTTTTGTTGCGCTTGCGTAAGCCTAGACCACCTGCCATCGCCAGAGTCCCTAAGCCCAAGACCGTTCCTGGTTCGGGTACGGATTTTTCAACCTGTAGGAGAACGCCATCACCAGAACTCGGGAAAGTGGTGCTATTGGGGTTTCCTAACTGAACCACAAAGGATTCGACGTTGTTAAGAGTCACTGACTGAATCGCATCGTCAGGTCCGCCGGGCAGAAGAGGCTCAAAATCTTCACCGTTCACCTCGATAATGCCACTGACATTACCATCTTCAACATCAAAGAAGGAAAGATCCAGTGTCATCTCCTCAACTTCTTCGTCAAATTCAAACAAGAAGCGACCAATTTCCAATCTACCTTCATTACGAGGCTTGCCATTGCTGTTGATAGCTACTGGTCGGAACCAAAATTCTTCAGTTATTTCCGAATTCGTGCCTGGGTCTCTTTCAGGAAATTCTATTGTAAAACTATTGAAACTGTATGTATCCTCCGTCGCTCCTTTGTCAACGAATAGAGGACTTAAGTTTGAGTTTTCATCGTACTCCAGACTCGTTATGGAGTAGCCGAATGAGTCGGTACTAATGCATGTACCTTGTGCACAACCTACGCTCCCGCTATTGGTAAGTTGAACTTGTCCTTCCTCTTGAGGTACGAGGGACATCGCGGAAGCTGAAGGAGCTATGAGACCTGCAGTTACTGTAGATGCAGCAATCAGCGAGGCAACGGTAGCGGAATGGCGGAAAAGAGTTGAGAGAGATTTCATGATGTGGTTCCCTAGAGTGAGTAGATGTTTAATCTGTAAAGACTTGGTTTAATGTTTGATGGATTGTCTAAAGTTGTGATTTTCTTTCGACTAAATAAATCGTAGACTGGATTCTTGAAGTTGTCTATAAAGTTACGATGAATTTCATATAAAGTTTATGTGAAGATGATGTTCAGGGTGTCTGATTGAATTTATGACAACCGGAATTACTATAAAAATTACTTCTATCCCCCACCCGTGCTTCTGCTTCCAGAGCAGGTACAGACATCATCAAAAAGTTTCCCCCCTCCCCTTTATCGTCTTGTCACCTCTTTCTTAAACGATACAAGCTTTATAGAACAAGGGATCACTAGATTGTTACAGCTTTGTTACAAAATATACGTATAAGAGATGGGAGCATCCCGTTTTGGACAAAGCATTACCTCAAGTAACGTAATGGCAATGGTTTCAGCCCCATTCAAAAAGCCAAGTTGCCAAATTGGGATGCTCCCCACTCAGCAGTGACCTGTCACGCAACTTAGCTGATTTTGTAGTGTACGTTACTGTTTTTAGGTTCTGTAGTCAGTTTGAGGTAATTTGCCAACAGTATTCTGTATGCACTAAGGTAATCATCAACTTTTGCCGTCTTGCACTAAGTATCTTTTTGGCTAGAGAGCAATTTCACCAGCGATGCTAACCAGTAGGAGAGAATCGATATCAACACCATCAGCCAAATTAGGGGATTCTTGGAGCGGATTCCCTCCTGCAAATTGGCGGGCAAAAACCCGGGTTGAGGCGAGAACTCCTGCCAACTCTCGCCCTCTACCAATAACGATAGACTGCGCCACACACCAGCCTCTTGTAGCGCTTCGGGCTTTTTAATCCCGGTGACGACGAGGAGAATACCGGGAGTTGGCGGTAAATGACAGGTGCGTAGTTCTTCGGCTAATTCATATCTTAGCGTCGTGATATTTCGTCCAATTTTTGGGGTGAGAGTCGGCGGTTGATTAGACAGTTGCTGGGGATTTCGGATTACGGTAATCAATTGCTTCATCTCAGGTAATGACACCTGAAAGCCATAGTTACCGCCTAAGCCTACCGCTTGATTGAGTTGTTCGACTAGGAGGTGATAGTCTTCGTCAATTAATGCAGATGCGGCTAAACTTCGCAGCAGGGGTTCGTCCGCCGTTGCACCCACCCAAGCCATAGCGATGCGGATTTGGCGGTCTAGAAAATCGACTCGTCCTTTGGGTTCGAGTCCCGTTAGGAGCAACAGCAACTGGTTATCCACTAATCGTTCTAACACAACCGTTGGTGTTTCGCGATCGATTAAACTGGGTACCGTTAATCCGATGGGTGGCAATTTGGGTTGAATTGACCCATCGTTACCAACCTGTAGCCAACGGTAATCATAATCTTGTTCAAAGCCGCGACTCTGGATATAGATATCCATCAGTTGATTCCTAATTTAAAAATAGTTTTGAGCTATATAGGCAAATTACAAATTCTAAAGTGTCAACAAGGATTTGCCTTGGAGAACAGCAAATCCTCCGTTTGTTTTGCACCCTTGAGCAAATTGCTCTACCGCTTGCTTGAGTTGAGCATCCGGATTGAAAAATTCCCGAACCACGTTAAACATCGACCAACTGCGATTTTGAATATAGACCTTTAACAAAAATCGCAGTAAATACCGCAGCAACTGTTCGCTGTCTTGGGGACTATATTGGGCATCAAAACTCGTCTTGCGAAAATAAAAGCGGGGTTGATTCAGATTTTCTACCTCGATTTTCAAGAACACCACACAGCCAACGGTTTGCACTGGCGTTGTCACCACGGCAATTTTATCGGCTCGTCTTGGCGCTTGAAAAAATTCCAGTAATGGGGCATATTTTTCTTGAATTCGTTTAATCAGATTGTGGGCAGATACTTCATCTTGCATGTAAGTTTCACACTTGACAGGAGCCAAAATGACTAACTTGGGTTCGTCCAGTTTTTGGTAGGCTGTCTTAAACAATGTCATAATCTCATCCGGCTTATTTCTCACCTCATGCCATCTGCCATTCAGTTCCATCAGCGCTGGCGTATCAATTGCCACAATAACCGCTGCACATTCCCGCAACATC
The DNA here is from genome assembly GCF_040220555.1 of Coleofasciculus sp. C1-SOL-03. Classification (NCBI taxonomy): domain Bacteria; kingdom Bacillati; phylum Cyanobacteriota; class Cyanophyceae; order Coleofasciculales; family Coleofasciculaceae; genus Coleofasciculus; species Coleofasciculus sp. C1-SOL-03. Next base: position 13,691 of record NZ_JAVJUO010000214.1, on the reverse strand, counting down.
TTCTGCACAAATCGCCGTCCCGCCACATCACTGGGTAAAATATAGCCACCAGGATAATCTCGAAACTGTAGCCGCAGATCATCGTTTTTGTCATTTAACCCTAAATCAAAACGGTAAGAGGGTAAGGATTCGGGTCCAGCGACGGCTAAGGTGCCGCGAATTCCTTTGGTGCGTTCATCGGCTTTAAATTCGTAGGTTAAACTTTTGAGTTGAGCGAGATACCGTTCTAGAATTGCTGCTGTTTCAACATCGGGTTTTAGGTGCAGATTGGCTTGACGACTGGTTGCCTCAAATTGCTCATACATTGAGGTCAATAATGTGGTTTTGCCGACACCACTCGCACCTAGCATTGTTATATTCAGTTCTTTAGCCATCTTTCTCCATCCTTTGGGTATAGACGTGCTATGACACGTTTGTAGGGGCGGGTTTAGGGATTAACTATTGATTGTTTTTTTTCTTTGATACAAAACCTGCCCTTAATTTTAATATAATTCTCGAACAAGTCTGTGTATCTCATGTAGGATGTAGGGGCGAGTCGCTGAAATCCAGTTCTTATGAAAGCGGATTGCTTTTTTTGAATCGCCACCCGGAGGCGCTAAAGCGCTCACTACGAACGGAGGCGCTAAAGCGCTCACTACGAACGGAGGCGCTAAAGCGCTCACTACGAACGGAAGCGCTAAAGCGCTCACTACGAACGGAGGCGCTAAAGCGCTCACTACGAGCGAATTGATCGCGCCAAGTCTAAATCAATTCAGAAACTGGAGTTTTTTTAGGGAATTAGCCGCTATTGCTTGATCCACTAACGATAGCCATTGCTGACGATCATCACCTTCTTGGTTATCGCCAAATTCCTTCGACCAAACCTGATCTTTTTCTTGAAACAGAAAGATTTGCCATTCATTTTTAACGTCTTTTGCTCGCAGCACCTGATCAACAAACTCTTCAACTTCAGCAAACGCCGCTTGACCGGGTTCGCCATAAAAATTTTCTAAGGCATGTTGACATTTAAACACGGCTTCTTCTTGTAATGTTTCTAAATAGGTGAAGATTTCCTGTGCCTTAATCTCCCGCGACTCTGTAGCATTCGATGCAGATAAACGCAGATTGGTTTTATCAGGATTGAGATTATCTAAATGAGGGCGAATCCGATAGTGAAAGTTGGCTTTATACGACATTTCAAAATTTGATAGGGTATGGAAAGCGTGCTTAAGTCGGACTAAATTATCGGGAATCCGTTCTGCCATGGCTTGCAGAAACTCTGACCCTTTGGCTGGTGTGAGTTCTCCTAATTGTCCTTGATTCACCAGTACCTCAGTTACCTGAGATTTTGCCTGTTCCACATACTCTTTTAACCCCATGTCCATGGCGTGGAAATGTCGGGTGAGATGATTGCGGATTTCATGGAGATATTTGGCATAAGTGGTTTGCCAATCCCCTTCTTCAAACCGTCGGGCAATGATTTCGTTGAGGGGTTCCTCTGTGGGAATTCCGGTATCGCTTTTGCAGGTTTGGATAATGGCTTCAACCTGTTGCTTAAAGATATCTTGTTCATCGCGATCTTTTGCCAAATCCAGGTGATCTAATAATTCTTCCAGCCCCCGCGTTAGATTTGCCCAAAGTTTATTGAATAGGCGCAAAAACTTGGCTTGTTCATTGATGTCATCAACAATTAATCCACCTGACCAAACCAGACGGGCTTTCTCTAGTTCCGCATTAATTAAAATTTGCAGTTCCTTGAGTTTTTTCTGGTAGAGGCGGGCATGTTGCTCATCTAAGTAGGTGATGTTATTGGCTAGATAGTTGAGAACTAAGTCGAGAATGGCATTGGTTTCCTCTGGATTAGCACAATCGGCAATTTTGCAGCGGATGACATCAATATGTTTATCATGAATACTGGTTTGATGTTTCTGACAGGCTTCCATGTTGTCATCGGTTCCGGTGACATGGTTGAGAATCATAAACGAGCGATTCTCTAGATTATTTAATGCTTCGGCTGCGGTATTGTATAAATCGGTATCCCGTTTTTCCCATCCATAGCGGAGTTTATCGGGACGGCGAATAAAAATCACTAAATCCACCTCTTGTCCGATGGTTTCTAGGATAAGTTTCTCATCGCCTAAACGAGTATCTCCTAAACCGGGTACATCGACTAAGGCGATTTTACCGACATCGGAATTTTTGAAGGGACAGAAGATTTTAACTTCGCGAACGGCTAAATGGTCAAAGGTAATTAATTCACCTTGGGGAAAGCGGCGTTGGGCGACATATTCATGAATGCGTTCTTTGGGAATGGGGGGGAGTTTTCGGGGTGCGCCAGACAGGAGTAAGTGTCTGTACATGGGTAAGTGTTTATGATAATCTTCTTTGAGATGTTCATACATTGACTTTTTGGTCGCATCTGTTCCCGAAAATTCCGGCAAGGTTCCGGCAAATTCATCTATGGTTTTGGGAGGATTGCCTAAGTCTAATTCCTGGTAATAGGGCTGAATCACTTCTTGTAAAAACGTCTGTTCAGAATGAACCGTTACCTCGGCGTAGGGTTCTCCGGGTTGATGATAAATGGTGCTGCGAACAGCGGTACAAGCACCGCCTCGGAGGGCGGGGATTTCATCATCGGAGAGTCCACTGATACTCTGGAGGAAGGTACTTTTGCCTTGACCCATGAGTCCAACGACGCCAATATTTAAGGTAGGGCGGGAGAAGCGATCGCGAAGTTGATGCAGTTGATCCAGTTGCGTGCTAATCTGTAAGCGCAAAGGGGAAAAGTCGATTTGGGTGAGGCGATCGCACACGTCCGGTTCATCTAGTTTATCCTTTAAGATATGACGCCGTTGATCTAAGGAGCGGAGCAAGTCCGTCAGATTTCTCAGATGTTCCTCGACATCAGCGATGCTCTGAACCAAGGGTTGGCGTTGTTCTATAATTTTGGCGATGGTTTCGGCGCGATTGGACATGATAGTTAATTGGGCGGTTGTAGACGCGGAGAAATCGCTGGGCGGTTAGAAACCGCAGCTACATAAACAAAACCCGCCTACGCGGGTTTCCCCACCCCTAGTTTTTTCTCTTTCCTTGTCAAGCAGGCGCAAGGCAAGTTTGGTGTCGCGATTTCCTTGGCAACATCGGGGTGTAAGGCTATCCATACATGGTAGCGCGATCGCAGTTCCGATCAAGCTGGGCGGTTAAAAACCGCAGCTACACAAACAAAACCCGCCTACGCGGGTTTCCACACCCCTAGTTTTTTTCTCTTTCCTTGTCAAGTGTAAGACTATCCATACATAGTAGCGCGATCGCACAATTGAGGGAAACGATGCTTCTGTTTCTACCAAGCCGGGAGACTGATTCACGGTGAGGCGTTACACCACTATAGAGGATTGTGCGATCGCGTTTTCTCAAAACGGGCGACTGGAGGGAAAATTCAGTAAATATACCAGGTGCGAATCGACGCTTGGCAAAGGATTTACAACAGGCGTTCCCTGATTGTCAGGTGTCGGTGGAGGATTTGCTGAGGAGGAGTACAGAGTAGGGTTGAGAGTGAGGGATTGGGGTATATGTGTTAAGCAATAAATTATGGATTGTCAAAATCTAGAAATCGCTGGGCGGTTAAAACCGCAGCTACACAAACAAAACCCGCCTGCGCGGGTTTCCACACCCCCTAGTTTTTTCTCTTTATTTTGTCAAGCAGGCGCAAGGCAAGTTTGGCGTCGCGATTTCCTTGGCAAGATCTGAGTGTAAGGCTATCCATACATAGTAGCGCGATCGCACAATTGAGGGAAACGATACTTCTGTTTCTACCAAGCCGGGAGACTGACTCACTTGAGATGGGTTACACCACTATAGAGGATTGTGCGATCGCGTGGCGGACAAAACCCCTAGTTTCTGGTGAGATAGGCTGGTGTCAATGTGCGTGCGTGCGATCGCGTGGCTGGGCAAGTTGCTAATATAGCTAGTATTGAGGTATCAGCCGTGCATAACCAATGCTTTTCGCGTTGATGGGATGTTCTTGTATAGATAAGTCGAGTGATTCCGTAAAAAAGTATGTACAACTGGAAACGCTTTTGGTGTCCAATTACGGGTAATATCCGGTTTTATGGGGGATTTTTAGCTGATCCCGAAGATTATGGATATTTAACCAACCCAGAGGTAGTTCCCTTCACAAATATATCCCATATTCCCTGTTTAGTGTTGCTGGGTGAGGCGGGTATTGGTAAAACGACAGCAGCCAAACAAGAGTACAAACAAAGGTTAGAGCAAGTTCGTGATTCTGACGATGAGTGTCTGTGGTTTGAACTGGGTGAATATGAAACAGATACAAGATTATGTCAGGAAATTTTCGATAACCATACAGTGCAAACGTGGAGCAAGGGAAGTCATCAACTCTATTTATTCCTCGATAGTTTAGATGAAGGACGACTCTCTATAAAAAAGCTGGTAAAAATTTTGAAGGGTAAGCTTAAAGACCTACCTTGCGAACGTCTTTACCTAAGGATCACCTGTAGAACCGCTGATTGGTCGGATAGTTTGGAACAAAAGCTTAAACAGAAATGGGAAGAAGAAAAGGTCGGGATATATCAACTTGCTCCCTTACGCCGAAGTGATGTTATTGAAGCCGCACAACAGCAAAACATAAATTCTGATGAATTCATCAAAGAGGTTATTCAGCGAGAAGCCGTTCCATTGGCAATTAAACCAATTACGTTAAAATTCTTACTGAGCATCTATCAGAAAAATCAACAATTTCCTGATTCTCAGAAAGAATTGTATAAACAGGGGTGTTTAGAACTGTGTAAGGAAGTAAACGAAGATCGCTTGGATTCTACCGTCACAGGTGCATTTAATGAGGAGCAGCGCTTAATTGTAGCAGGTCGTATCGCGGCTTTAACAATCTTAGCGAATCGATCCGCTATTTGGAAAAGCCCAGACACGAAAGATATGCCAGATTCGGATATAGCCATTAAGGATTTGCGAGGTGGTCAAGAAACCAGAGAACAGCAAAAGTTTGATGTTGATGATGCTTGTATTAAGGAAGTGCTATCTGTTACAGGCTTATTTTCGGGACGAGGAACAAATCGCATCGGCTTTGCTCACCAAACCTATGCTGAATTTCTAGCCGCCTGGTACTTAGTTGAGCGTGAAATCCCGTTAGTCCAGGTTATGAGTCTGATTGTGTCTTCCGATGATTCTGAACACAAATTAGTTCCTCAACTTCATGAAATGGCTGCGTGGTTAGCCAGTATGAGGGAGGACATTCTTCAGGAAATTATCAGGACTGACCCTGATGTGATATTACGAAGTGACATAGCCACAGATGCAAGTAAGAATGTTATTATTGATAACTTACTGAAGCAGTATGATCAAGAAAATTTATTTCCAAGTTTAGATAATTACACCAGATACAAAAAGTTAAAGCATCCTGGATTGGCTGAACAACTGCGTCCTTATCTTGAGGATTCCAGTAAGCCGTTTCATTCTAGGCATGAGGCAATAAAAATTGCTGAGATTTGCGAAATATCTGAACTTCAGGAAGATTTAGTAAACTTAGCACTTGATTCATCTCAACCTATAAGACTCAGAGTAAAGGCAGCAATAGCTATCGGTTCAATTGGTGATGCAGATACAAGATTAAAGTTGAAACCTTTAGCTGTTGGGGAAATTGCCGAAGATGAAAATGATGAACTTAAAGGTGCGTCTCTGATGGCAGTTTGGTCGGAATACTTGACAGCAGAGGAATTGTTTAGAGTTATAACTCCTCCTAAAAAAGGAAGATTTAGCATTAATTATCCGAGATTTATTCAATCTAAACTTGTAGGAAAGCTTCAGTCAGATGATTTATTAATAGCTCTCGATTGGGTAGAACAGCAAGGAGCGCGACTTGGCGGACATCCCTTTGAATTTGAAGGATTGGCAAATTCTATCCTTTTAAAAGCTTGGGAGAATTTTGATTGTCCTGGAATTACAGAGAGTTTTGCTAAGATAGCCCTGATCCAGTGGCAAACTTATCAGTCAGTCATAACATCGAGGATCAGTTATAATAAGTTTTTGTCCCTTCTGTGCGATGAAGATGATAAGCGACACAAATTAATAGAACAAGTGGTTCTATTCCTTGCTGAATCAGAAGATGAGCAACTTTATTTACTAAACTTTGCAACAAATAGTCTTTGTTTAGATAAAGATATTCTTTGGATGCTTGGTAAGCTCCAACAGTCTACATCCGAGTCTACGCAAAAAACTTGGGCAAAATTCATTAAGCAGATTTGTCGTATTTTTATAAGTTCACCCGACAATCTTAAGTATCTTCAAGAAATAGACGCTATTCTTACAGCTAGAGACAGGAATAATATTTTGCGTAAAGAGTTGATAGATTATGTCAAAGCTATTGACTTAGACTCCGATAAAGCCAAGAAAATAAAAGCTGACTATCTATTGGAAAATCGTGAACAAAAGCCGACTCCTTTAGAGCCATCTCCGAAAGAAAGAATTATTGTCACACTAGAACAACTAGAGTCTGGACAACTAGATGCTTGGTGGCAACTCAACCTTGAGATGACTCTTGAGCCAGATAGCCAATATTACGGGGACGAATTTGAATCAGATTTAACCAAACTTCCTGGATGGCAAGAAGCAGATTCAGATACTCAATGCAGAATTATTGAGGGGGCTAGTAAGTACATTCATGAGCAAAACGAAGTAGCTGACGACTGGATAGGGACAAATAACTATAATCGACCAGCACTCGCTGGATGTAGGGCTTTGCAGTTACTTTTAAAGGAATCTCCACATTGCCTCGATACCCTTTCTTCTGAAATATGGCATAGGTGGATACCTGTTATCATTGCATTCCCTAGCAGCAACCCCAATCAAGATGATTATCTGGAGTTAATCAAACTAGCTTATTCTAAAGCTCCCTCTGAAGTAATTAAAGCACTTTTTCTAGTCATAGACAAAGAAAGAGAGACAGAGAACTCTTTAAACATTACCAATAAAATTGAAAAATGTTGGGACGAGCGATTGAAATCTGCTTTTTTGCAAAAGGCTAAAGATACAACGCTGAGTCCTAAATGGATGGGGCAGTTACTCGATGAACTGTTGACTCATGAATCCATTGAAGCAAGAGAATTTGCTAAATCACTGATTACTTTTCCACTTCCTTCAAGCTCGGAAGAACGCGAACGAACTATTGTTGCAGCTAGAGTATTGATTGAAAATGCAGAACCCAATAGCTGGTCAGTCGTTTGGTCAGTTATTCAAAAAGACCAAAATTTTGGACTAGAGATATTTGAAAAAGTCGCTGAAAAAGTTGCTCACCGTTACTCATGGGATATTAACTTAAACATCACAGAGGAACAAATGGCTGACCTTTATATCTGGTTAGTTCAGCAATATCCTCACCATGAAGATCCTGTTCATGAGGGCGCTCACATTTTTGGGGTTAGAGAAGCAATTGCTAGGTTTAGAGACAGCGTACTGACTCAACTGAAAGAAAAAGGAACACCTCAAGCCTGTTCTGAGATTCAGCGTATTGCTCAAGTATTTCCTGAAGAGACAGAGTTGAAATGGATGTTGCGAGAGGCTCAAAATATCAGGCGGCGTAAAACTTGGACTCCACCAAAGCCTGATGACCTACTAAAACTTTTTAGTGACTCCGAAAAACGTCTGGTTAAGGATGGAAATGAACTGTTAGCGGTGTTAATGGAATCGCTAGAAAGTTTGCAGAAAAAACTTCATGGTCAGAATCCTGCTGTTATAGATTTATGGAACGAAATCAAATGGACTCAAGTCAGAAGGTTAGCTGATTCAGTTTTTAAGCAGTTAAAAAAAAGGTTTACTCTTGAAAAGTCTCTCAAGATTGATGTTTGGGAAAAAATAAATTGGAGAAAAATTAGTGATACTGCATATATCCCAAAAGATGAAAATCGGTTTTCTGACTATGTAGCGCGATACTTAGATTGTCTCAAGTCAAAAGGCGTCATTATCAACCGGGAAGTTGAAATTCGTCGAGGTGAACGAACAGATATTCAAGTTGATGCTGTGATCAAGAATCAAAATGGAGAGGTTTATGATTCTATAACTGTCATCATTGAAGTGAAAGGCGGCTGGAATAACAAAGAGTTAGATACGGCAATGGAAGAACAACTTGTCAATCGCTATCTCAAGGATAATCGCTGTCAGCATGGTCTTTACCTCATCGCCTGGTTTAATTGTGAACAGTGGGATGATAGCGACTATAGAAAGCGTGACGCACAAAAAAAGAATAACAGTATTGAGGAAGCCAAAGAAAAATATGAGCAGCAAGCCGCAAAATTATCTAACTCCGGTGTGACAGTTAAAGCTTTTGTCCTCAATACAGCGTTGCGAATGTAGATAAGATGGTTAACGGCTCTACTCATGCCTTACATTCATTTATAATTCGATCGCCTCTTGGAATACATTCTCAGCAATTAGTGGACTTAATCCGCGAGTTGTCGTAATGTCTACCTTACTGTTAAAAAAAGACTCTAAATCATTGATCAATCCTCCAGGAAACCAAGCACTCGTGCAGTTTCGATCATAATCAATCAAAAAATCAATATCGCTCTGTTCGGTTGCTTCTCCCCGTGCTACAGAGCCAAATACCTAAGGCTGAAACCCTTACTTAATAAGAGATCCCCCCTAGCCCCCCTTAAAAAGGGGGGAACCAGAAATTACAGCACTTTTCAGGTTTATGGAATACAAAATCGTAGCTACTTACCTATCTACTCAATTATGGTCTGTAGTCTCCCAACTTGAAAACCCCTGTAATCAAAGTCCCCCTTTTGAAGGGGGATTTAGGGGGATCTAAACTTTGAGCGCTAGTCATACAAAGTCTTAAGTTGACACGGATGGGTATTGCCGTTCCCCTACACCAATGGTACGCTGTGGGCTGCTGCGAATGGGTGATGTGGGACAGATAGCGGTGGGTTCTCCTGGCTGTCGAGCGGTAAACGGTGAGGAGGGTTTAACCCGATTCATTTATAGTTAAATAGGGAGACTGTCGCTATTCTATCGCCACCTATGCCCCTTTGCATTAACCCAACCTGTCCAAAACCCGACGCCTCAGAGAATGAGCATCAGCGCTTCTGTCAAAGCTGTGGTTCAGAGTTGCTGCTGAATGGGCTTTATCGGGTGATGCGCCTGATTAGTGATAAGAGTGGCTTTGGCAATATCTACGAAGTCTACGAAGGGAGTACACCTAAAATCCTGAAAGTTCTCAAGGATCATCTCAACCAAGACGCCAAAGCGGTGGAACTGTTTGAACAAGAGGCGGTGGTGTTAGGGCGACTGAATCATCCGGGGATTCCGCAAGTCGATAGTTCTTTCCTCTATCAGACGCGGAATGGGTTGGGGTTGCACTGCTTGGTAATGGAGAAAATAGAAGGACCTACCTTAGAGCAGTGGTTAGAACAACAGCAAAATCGACCCATTTCTGAAGCGCAAGCGATCGCGTGGTTAAAACAGCTTGCGATTATTCTACAGCTTATTCATGATCAGCAGTATCTGCATCGGGATATTAAGCCTTCTAATATTATGCTTCGCCCTGATGGGCAGTTGGTGTTAATTGATTTTGGTACAGCCAGAGAAGTCACCCGCACCTATCTGGCGAAAGTGGGCGCGGGTGGCGGGATTACGGCGATTATTTCATCGGGGTATACCGCCCCGGAACAAATCCATGGGGAAGCGGTAAGACAATCGGATTTCTTTGCCTTGGGACGGACGTTTGTCTTTTTATTGACGGGACATCATCCCATCAGTTTATATGATGCTCAAACGGATACATTAAACTGGCGCAATCACACCACCGGAATTTCCCCAAACTTATTGCAATTTATCGATGAATTGATGGCGCGATACGTTAGCGATCGCCCGCCAACTGCCCCAGCTATTCTACAACGCCTGGACACCTTAGAGCATCAACCCGCTACATTGACCGAAACCCTGAAAGTGGGAGTCGCTCCCCTCCCTCAATCCGAACCCGCCCCAGAACGCCGCTCTGGGCGCTGGCAAGTGGTTATTTTAGTGGTAGCGATACTGGTTATTTTAGGGATTGGAATTATCGGTTCAGGGGGGTTAAATTCCCAATGGGTTTGGATATTTACCCCAGCGCAAGCGCCGCAACGAAAGGGAGATGTGGATTATTTCCCTTACAAGGAAGGCGCTGATAGTGAAGGGAGAACGGCTGAATTTAGTGTGGCGGTGCTTTCACGGGAATATAAATGGAAACTGGGGAGTACGTTTCAAGTTAACTATAATCAGCAGATGATCCCTATTGATGCCTTACGGTCAAATTTAGAGGACGAAGGGATACAGAGCCTGATGGAAAATCCCAGTGAAATTATTTCCGTGGGAACGGCTTCCTGTGAAGGAACGCCAGCGGGAGAAGAACAGCGAGCCTTTCGACGCGCCGAGCAAATCCAACTCCTAGCAAAAAAGTTATTTCGAGATGTTGCATCGGTAGAGAATTATCGCCTCTTAAATCTGGGCCAATTTAACCGAGACGATTGTATTCCGGATCAAGATGCCACATCCTATCAACGTAGTATTATTATTATTGGTGTGAAAAATAAAACCCCAGGTGTGATTGTCGATGAAGCCTTGCGATCGCGCTTGGAACAGACACCTTTTGGCGATTTTCGCCTAGAGGATTATTCCCTAGGTTCGCCTGAGGAGTTTCAAACCATATCCAGTCAGCTAGAGAACCCGGAAACGCCGGAGACACCAGCAACGCCAGAGAACCCGGAAACACTAGAAACGCCAGAAACCCTAGAGACGCCAGAGACACCAGAAACCCCTGAAATGCAAGAAAACCCAGAAAACCCAGAAACCTGAAGGGGTGACAAACTCGCGTCAAAGGTAGGGTGTGGGGTATGGGGTGTGGGGTGTGGGGCTTCTCGGTAAGGAACACAAAAGCTCATAAGAGGAGATAGGGTAAAGAGCGAGCGCTCTTTCTGGCGAGCCAACGCCGTCAACTAGAAGGACTTCAGGGTCAAAATGAATAAACAATAGAGGTTTCGGTGACTCCCTTTTTAAAGTTCAATTTTTCCCGACACTCTACACCCGACACCCGACACCCGACACCCGACACCCAGTAGTACCTTCAAGTCCCTTGTCACCCCACCCCTACTCTTGTAGGTTACTGTTTTCGTGAGTTAAGCTGCGACAAAAGGGCAAGTGAAGAGGTTAGCAGTCAATGGCAAATGAAGAACATGCGGCTTTGCTTAAACAAGGCGTGGAACCCTGGAATCAGTGGCGGGAAGCGAATCCAGAACTCGTCCCCGATTTGAGTCAAGCCTCCCTGAGTCGAGCGAATCTGAATGAAGCAAACTTGAGTGGGGTGAATCTCCAAAATGCTGATTTGAGAATGGCAAATCTCAGTGATGCGAATCTTCAGGGTGCGGATCTCAGTAGCGCCGATCTCCGAGGCGCTAACCTGAGAGGGGTTAATCTCAATCTAGCGAACCTGACAGGTACAGATTTAAACGGCGCCTATTTAACCTTAGTCAACTTCATTGACGCTAATCTCACGGCGGTTAACCTGAGTGAAGCCAATCTGAGAATCGCTAACCTGAGTCGGGCAAATTTAAGTGAAGCCAATCTGCGAATGGCTAACCTCAGTGGTGCTAATTTGAGTGAAGCCAATTTGCAAGTGGCAAATTTAAATGACGCCAATCTACGGATGGCAAATCTCAGTGACGCCAACCTAGAAAAAACCCAAGTCTTATCGGCAAACTTTAACAAAGCTATCTTAACCGGAACCTGTTTACAGGACTGGCAAATTAACAGCGCTACCAACTTAAACGAAGTCATTTGTGATTATATTTACTTGCAAGCCGATCAACAGAAACGCCATCCTCATCAGGGAAGTTTTGCTCCGGGAGAATTTACTCAGTTATGGCGTCAGCATCTCAACACTGTTCAAGTCAAAGTGAGTCCAGACGTTGCTCCGGTGCAAGCGTCTCCAGCCCAACCAACAAATGCACCTGTCGCCAGTGTCCCCGAGGTGAAAGTTGAAATCCAACAGCCCCAAACCCCCCCAGTTAATTACACCGCAACTGCTGGCGCACCGGAGGTGAAAGTAGACATTCAACCGCCTGTTTATGATACCGTAACGCCTAACATTGCCGAGGGAATCAACCAAAATCCCCCGTCTGCTTCCCTCAGTGACAACACCCCAATTCCACCGAATCTCCAACAGGCGGTATCCGAAGTTCACCGCATCCTCGAACAACTGGATCAGAATCTTGCTCAACCCAAATGGGCAGAAGTCGCCGCAGAAGTTCAGCAACTTTTGCAGGAATTGAGCCAAACTTGTCCGACAACAACACCGTTAGAAAAAGTGATTGCTGTCGCCGCTGCGATTAAACAGATTGAGAGTAATTCTCCCCTAAAAGCTAGGGTTATAGACGCGGTACAAAGTGCCGGAATTACCCGACTGCAAGAGTACATTAATCATCCCCTGAGTAAGATTTTACTGCCTGCGATCGCAGAATGGAAATAAGACAAATGGCAAAAGGGAATATGAATGAACTATCCAAATCAGTGCGAAGTGTATCTGGGTCGCCAAGGGTGGTTGGTAATTCGCTGATCAGCCACTCCTGCGATCGCACCCTTATCCAAGACAATAGCTATCTTTACAACGATTTCAGATAAAAATTGGACGCACAACTTTGAGAACTTCATGCTTGAGTTTGGCAAATAGGGTCATCGATCGCGTTTCGATAGCGACATAGCCTGTCATTCCCGGTTTCATCGGATTGCTATCGTCATTGGTAATCGAAAGTCGTACTGTCCATATCGGTTTGATTTGGTTTTCATCGGATTGCAGAGCTGAGGAAATATTTTCCACCGCCGTGGTATAGGGTTGCAGTTCTCCTTGTTTGTAGAACTTAACTTGATCGTCTTGGAGGATAAACTTTTCATCTTCTTGGCGAATCTTGGCAATGACAGTTAAGTCGGATAAATCCACAATTTCCATGATTTTATCACCCGCCGGATGCCAGGTATTTTCCAGCAAGTCTAAGTCTTCAGTGGTGATAGTTCCCGTTGTATCTGCGACTAAAATTAGTTGGTCTCGCCGGGAGAGTTGACGCTGAACTTCTGCGGTTAATTCTTCGATTTGACGCTGACGATCCTTAACCACAAGTTGGGCGGCGTTCAGGTTTTCCTCGACGGATAGTCTGGCGGCGGTGGCGGCGTTTAATTCAGCTTGGGCGCGGGTGAGTTTATCGTTAAGTTCTTTGACAAAAGATTGAATTTGGGCTTGTTTTCGGCTAATTAAACTGGTAAGTTCAGCGAGTTCAGCTTTGCGGCTATAGGTATCATCGAGAAGTTCATCAACCCGAATCGCTGGAATTACAGAACTCCCCGCTTCTTGGTTCACAGCTTCAATGGTTTGGAGACGCTGCTGGCGAATTGTGAGACTAGCAGAAAGTTGGTCTTTTTTCTGGTAAAGTCCTTCAATATCCCGTTCTAATGCTTGAATCTGGGGGGGAGAATTACCTTGGTGGATGCTAGCTAATTCTTGTTGAACTCGATTCGCCGCTTGACGGGCATTGTCTTCTAAGACTAGCATTTCAGTATGGTTTGCCCGTAAATCTTCGACCAATCGCAAGGCATCTTGTCGGGCGGATTGGGCTTTTCCTAGTTCAGTTTGGGCATTGGCGATCGCGCTTTCTATTTCC
>NZ_JAVJUO010000213.1:0-53125 GCF_040220555.1 Coleofasciculus sp. C1-SOL-03 | reverse complement strand
ATGTAAGAGAAATGGAGTTAATTGCTGAGGGGGTAATGCTGATAAGGGAGTAATTAAAGCCGCGAGGGTGGGAGTTAACTGTCCCAAACGAGTCTGGAGGAGGTTTTCGATAGTCAGCCGTTGTCCTTGCTGTATGCCTTGCTCTATGCCTCTTTGTATACCTTGCTGCATACCTTGCTGTATGCCTTGTTCTATACCTCGCTGCATACCTCGTTGCATACCTTGCTGTATGCCTTGCTCTATGCCTTGTTCTATGCCTTGTTCTATGCCTTGCTCTATGCCTTGTTCTATGCCTTGCTCTATGCCTCGTTGCAGCGCGGCGTCGAGTTGTTGCCGATATAGGGGTGCTAATGCCATAATTAACTCCCTGTCCTCTGTGTCTAATTGTTGTTCTTGGTTAGCTTGTAAGTTGGCTTGCAAATTATACAATAACTCTAGCGCAGATTGCCGCAGAGGATGGTCTTCGGGTAATGCAGTGATTTCCTCAATCGCTTGCTGTTGGACTCTACCTTTTCCCAGAAGTCTTAACCATAGGGTTTCTGGGGTACGGGGGAGTTGGAGAAAATTGGCGATCGCACTAAGAAAGTATGATTAAACCCATCGCATTGTAGGGGCTATTGACCTGCGCCCTGTCAAATTGACGGAAATGGAAATCAGGCTGCGATCGCACGATGGAATTGACCAGACGAGAACAGGCGATCGCAACGTTTGTCGCCTGCACGTAGGGGCGCACCGACGTGCGCCCGATAAAATTGATGGGAATAGGAAAAAGGGAGCGATCGCACGATTGAATTGACCCAAAGGGAACAGGCGATCGCACTGTTTGTAGCCGACACGTAGGGGCGCACCGACGTGCGCCCTTTACTTCCCGTGCGTCATCACCACAAACGTGCGCCCGATACAATTGGTTTGAGGCATTATTAAGGTTAGATGATCGCTCTGGGTCGAGATGTGGGTAGGTTAAGGATAGGACGAAGCTGTGAACTCAGGTTCACTGTTCAATGCTCAAGCTGGTTTGAATTGGTCGTTCTAGCTAGCGGGACTTGATTGGCTGGCAGATTCATTTACCCTTAAGTAGGTATGGCGGATAAAAAACCCAAGGAAAATCCCCTCAAACGAATTCTTCTTGTATTCTCGATGGTAGCCTTTCTGGGATCTACGGGCTATGGGCTATTTGGTCTATATAGTAATGCCTTACAGCAACCGCAGACGACGGCTACTCCGGAAGAGGCGTCGGTTGATCAACAGCTAGCGGCGAAAGAACGGGGGTATGAGTTGGTTTTAGAACGGGAACCGGAGAATCGGGTGGCGCTGGAAGGGTTGGCGGATATACGGTTACAGAGGCAGGATACTCAAGGTGCGATCGCACCGTTGGAGAAGTTGATTGAGTTGCATCCTCAGGAGGCAGGGTATAAGGTACAGTTGGAGCAGTTGCAGCAGCAGGTGGGTGAAGTTGGTGAGGGGGAAGAGGAGAGCGATCGCTAAACGACTCCTAACTCTAGGAAAATGAACTTGATAAGAAAGAATATCTTGTTTAAATTAATACCATTTATTGTCTGAAGGTTATTTTTTTTGATAAATAATAAATGCAATCAACAATGAAGTGTAAAATTTGTGACTCAGAAGCCAATAATTTTTCTGAAGCAATAATATTAAACCAATATAATATTGATTATTTCCAATGTTCCAATTGCGGCTTTATTCAAACTGAAGATCCATTCTGGTTAGAAGAAGCTTATTCCACAGCAATAGCTCGTAGTGATGTGGGTTTGGTATTCAGAAATATTCAATTATCTAAAATTACCAGTCATATAATTTTTAATTTTTTTAACCATGAAGCTAAATTTATAGATTACGGAGCAGGATATGGGTTATTTGTGCGGATAATGAGAGATGCAGGGTTTGATTTTTATTGGCAAGATAAATTTTGTCAAAATATTTTTGCCCAAGGTTTTGAAGCAGAAACCCAGACCCATCAAAATCATGAATATGAATTAGTTACGGCGTTTGAAGTCTTTGAGCATTTGGTAAATCCACTTCAAGAAATTAAGCAAATACTCGATTATTCCCGAAATATTTTGTTCAGTACAGAATTAATCCCGAAAAGTAACCCAAAACCTGATGAGTGGTGGTATTTTGCTCTGGAAGAAGGACAGCATATTTCTCTCTATACAAGTAAAGCACTATCTATAATTGCCGATAAGTTTAACCTACAATATTACTCTAATGGTTCCTCTCTACACTTACTGACAGACAAGACAATTTCGCCATTGATATTTGATAATTTGTCTCAAAGGCAGACAGAATTATTACGTAAGCAATCACTTCTACAACAAGATTATTTAAAAGCAATTGGTAAATTAGAGAATCGTCAAAATTTTTATGTCAAAACCGAAACTAAGAATCAGGAACATAATCTAGTCTTTACCGAAGGAATGAAAATTGCCATTGATTGTGTATTTTTTCAGCTATACAAAACTGGAATAGCTCGTCTATGGCAGTCATTATTAGAAGAATGGTCAGAAAAGGCTTTTTCTCAGCACATTCTCATTCTTGACCGAGCTGGAACTGCTCCGAAAATTCCTGGTATTCAATATCGAACTGTACCGCCTTATGACTACGGTAGCACAGATATTGATCGCGAAATGCTCCAGCAAATCTGTGATGAGGAAGGTGCTGATTTATTTATTTCTACTTACTATACGACACCCCTGTCAACGCCCTCTGTCTTTATGGCGTATGACATGATTCCAGAAGTTCTGGGATGGGATATGAATAATCCCATGTGGCAAGAAAAGCATCGTGCGATTCAACAGGCGTCTGCTTATCTGGCGATTTCAGAAAATACAGCGCGTGATTTGGTAAGGTTTTTCCCAGAGATATCTCCAGAATTAGTAAGGGTGGCTGCTTGTGGAGTTAAAAGCGGCTTTTCTCCAGCGAATTTGGAGGCGGTGAATAGTTTTCGCACGAAGTATGGCATCTCGAAGCCTTATTTTATTCTGGTAGGTACTGGAGGCGGGTATAAGAATACAATTCTATTTTTCCAAGCGTTTGCTCAACTGTATAGTAAACAAGGTTTTGATATTGTCTGCACGGGTAGCGGTTCCCTGCTTTCTCCAGAGTTAAGAACTTATGCATCGGGTAGCGTTGTCCATATGTTGCAACTTAGTGACGAGGAGTTGAGAGCCGCGTATGCTGGTGCTGTTTCATTAGTTTATCCCTCAAAGTATGAAGGGTTTGGATTGCCGATTTTGGAGGCAATGGCTTGTGGTTGTCCAGTGATAACTTGTGCCAATGCATCTATTCCTGAAGTGGCTGGGGAAGCCGCATTATATGTGAATGACACTGATAGTAATGAACTAACCAATGCGCTTTGTGATGTGCAAAAACCGGAGGTTCGCAACTCGCTAATTTCGGCGGGTTTAGCACAAGCGAAAACGTTCTCATGGTCAAAAATGGCAGAAATCGTTAGTGCGGCTTTGGTTGATGCTACCCTCTTGCCTTTAAATTTAAGAGATATTAATTTAATTATATTCCCCGATTGGTCTCAACCTGAAGAGTCACTAGGGATAGAATTGGAACAAGTGATTAGAGCGATCGCGACTCATCCAGATAGAAGTTATATCACGTTGCTGATAGACACCACTAATATTTCTGAGGAGGAGGCTAATCTCTTTTTGTCGGGTGTCGCTATGAATCTGCTCATGCAGGAAGATTTAGATGTTACCGAGGGAGCAGAACTATCTTTTGTGGGAAATTTCGGTGAAATGCAGTGGAAATCGCTCTTGCCTCACCTCCAGGCTCGTATTATCTTAGAGAATGAAAATCAAGAGGCGATCGCACAAGCCAACGTGGACGCTTTGCAAACTTATGCACTAAGTCGGTTTAGCGATAGAGAAGTTGGCAGCTTTTTTTTTAAGTTGAGCCATAAATTCTTTCAGGAAGGAAGATGGCAAGAGGCAATTGAGCAATATCAACGGATTTTAGCTAGCCAAACAGGAACTCCAGAGATTTTTTGGCGCTTAAGCCAGTGTTATAAAAAGCTCAAGCTCTTAGACCAAGTGTTTAGCATACTCCAAGAAGGGGTTAGAGTGTGTCCTACAGATGGTCGTCTTCATTTTACATTAATTATTGAATTACAGAGACATGGACGTACCCAAGAAGCAATCGCCTGGGCGAATCAGGCATCGCAGATATTACCGAGCGATTATACCTTTAAAATTCTCAAACATTTAATTGTACCGATAATCTATGATTCTCCAGCGGAAATAAGTTTTTATCGTCAACGCTATAAAATTGGACTTCAACAGTTGATTCAGGAAACCTCTCTAGAATCCTATGCCGAAAAAAAGGATGCTTTGGCAGGTATCGGTAGGCTGACCAACTTTTATATTTCCTATCAGGCGAAAAATGATGTTGATTTGCAACGCCAGTATGGAAACTTAGTGCATCAAATTATGGCGGCTAACTATCCAGATTGGATTGAGCCTAGAGTAATGTCTCCACTTCAGCAGAATAACAAGATTCGGATTGGTTATGTTTCGGCTTATCTACACTGCTATAGTGGAACCCTGTGGTTAACGGGGTGGCTGCGTCATCACGATAAACAGAATTTTGAAGTCTATTGTTACTACACGGGTAGTACTCCCGACTTGATTACCCAACAGTTTCAGGAGTATAGTGATGTGTTTCACTACATTCCTCATAATTTAGAAGCAACCTGCAAACAGATTATTGCTGATCAACTGCACATCTTGGTATTTCCAGAAATTGGTATGGATGCGCCAACCCTGCAAATGGCGGCTTTGCGACTTGCACCAGTACAATGTACGGCTTGGGGACATCCGGTTACATCGGGTTTACCAACCGTTGATTACTTTTTATCCAGCGAGTTAATGGAACCGGGAAATGCTCAAGAGCATTACTCAGAAACGCTGATTCGTTTGCCCAATATTGGGGTTTCTTATCCTAAACCTTATATTCCGCCACGCACAAAAACTAGAGCAGATTATCAGTTACCAGAGGAGGCGGTACTTTATCTGTGTTGCCAAGCACCTTTCAAGTATTTGCCACAATACGATTATATTTTTGCTGAAATTGCGCGTCGGGTTCCACAAGCACGGTTTCTGTTTCTGCGTGGTGAGTTGCTTCAGCCGCGTCTTGAGCGTGCGTTTAGCGCCGTTGGGCTAAAATATGAAGAGTATTGTGTGTTCTTGACTATTCCAGAGCGGTTGGATTATCTGATGATTAACTTACTCTCAGATGTTTATCTGGATACACTTGACTGGTCTGGTGGGAATACGAGCTTAGAGGCGATCGCCTGTCATCTACCTATTGTTACTCGCCCAGGGGAATTTATGCGGGGTCGTCACTCGGATAGTTTCCTGAAAATGATTGGTGTGACAGATACGATTGCTGAAGATGAAGCGGATTATATTGAGATTGCGGTTAAGTTGGGACTAGATTTAGCTTGGCGACGGGAGATTGCAGAACGAATGAAGGAGAGTCATGAACGTCTCTTTGATGACAAAGCCTGTGTTGCGGGTTTAGAAGCATTTTATAAGCAGGTTGTTCAGGAGTGGCTTACGCTGCAACGAGAAATGGCTCACTAAGCGCAGAACAAAGTAGTGGCGTGGCACACCTTAATTGGTGGATTAGATTCGGTACGTAGTGAGGGCTTTAGCCCTCTTCAGCTAGGCGTTAGAGAACTAAAGTTCTCACTACAAACAAAGTCCTATTTTAGCTGTGTCAGTCCAGTAGTGCCATGACCCAGCTTAAGTGTGACTTTATAAAAACGCTACAACCTTTATATTACAAGGCTTGGCGCCAATTTCCTAATGCATCATTTTAGCTGGGTCACGCCAGTAGAATGAGATAATATTGATAAGATAACTGCGTTTCATCTCCATTTGTATGTAGTTGGAGATGTAGAGGGGACGTTCGGCAAGGTTGGAGTTAAAATACTGCTGATAAGCTTGAGTCCCCAAGAGCAGAGAACGGACAACGGAGGTATCGAGAAAATGTTGCGGACTATCCTTGGTCTGCATATTATTTAGTTCTCATCCTTGTCTAGCTCAATACTGGAGTTAAATTCTACCCCAAAGGGCAGGGTGTCGAAGCCCAAATCTTCCAGACTTAAAATGGTTTGTTCGACTTCTTCATTACTCAGTTGGGAATTAACTAAAGTCGTGAGGAGATCGCCAACTTCTTTATACTGATTAGCCTGATAGTCAATCCAGCGATTCTCAAAGGCGATCGCGTCGTAAAAAGCCATCAGAATTTCGGTTAATGGTTCAAAGGGAAACTGATCGCGAATAGTCCTCAAGGTTCGCAACAGACTATCTGCGTAGACAGCCGCTATGGGTGTACCACAGTAAGGTTGGATTTTTTGCAAGTCTAGCTGAATAGAGAGAGTAAGTTGTTTGGGAGAAAGAAGCTTTACGTCTGGCATGGTTATTTCCGTAAGTGATTAATTTTTTGCTTAAATCATCATCCTATCTTCACTGCTTTTTATTTTAGTCGGATTGTACTTGATCAACGCTTTTTTAGTCTGGTAATTTCTAGAGTGACAGTGTATAAAGCACTACTAATTATTGCGTCTGTTCAATATATCTTGTCCACATTTGCTGGTAAGCCTTTTCCATTTCGCGGGTAAACTGCTTGGCGTTCCATAATGGTGCTGTTTGCTTGGACTGTCGCAGCTTCCAGGCGATTTGTTGCCGCAGCGCTTCATCTTTACCTAAGCGCACACCCCACTCGACATATTCTTCATCTGTCCAGGCAATCCCTTCTGTAATACCAGCATTCATCATCATGGTGTAACTGTTGCGGGCGGAAAATTGCTGTCCCACTCGCGTGACTAGAGGGATACCCATCCAGAGGGTTTCGAGAGTTGTGGTTGCACCATTATAAGGATAGGTATCTAATACCACATCCGCAATACCTAGATTAGCTCGGTGAGTTGCTTCTAAAGCCACTTCTGGTAAAAATCGTAGGTACTGGCAATCAACTCCCTCTTCTTCAGCAATCTGGATAAAGAATTTTTTGACTGACTCTTGATTGGCTATCCCTTTAATCAAAAAATAGCTATTCGGCACTTGTTTGAGAATTTGCATTTGCAGACGTGCCGTGTCTGGATGCCGTTTATGACCCATCTGAGCGCTAAGATAAATCACTGCATCGTTGGGAATATTGAGTTGGTCGCGGCGTAACGTTGGTACACCAATTTCAAAACCATCTACAGCAATGTAGGTGTTAGGTAAGCGCCAGATTGTTTCACGATAGTAATCTGGTGCAGAATCGGGTAAAACGTAGGGATCAGCCATAAAGTAATCAATCGCGGGTAGTCCGGAAGCATCCCAACCCAGCCAAGTGACTTGAATAGGGGCTGGCTTTAGCGCGATGACTTCGCAAGTAATATCTAAGGTAATGCTATCAAGATCAATTAAAATATCAATTTCATCCTGATAAATTTTCTCTGCTATTTCCAGAGAATTCATTTCAAATTTATGCGCTTTATCTGCGTGTTCAACAAACCAATCTCGTAGAGGATCTTTAAGGCGAGATTGATAGTTGATAAAATAAGCACTAATTTCAAACTGATTGCGGTCATGATACTCAAATACCCATCGAGCTAACCAACCAACAGAATGTCTACCCAGGCAATGAGACAAGTATCCAATTTTCAGGGATTGAACAGCAGTACCTTTGCTACCTGGGTGTGAGGTGCGCTGATGGTATCGTTCCACGCGCTCCTTTTCATAACATTCAATGCCCGCTTGACAAAGCTGAACCACCTGATTTTGAATCCAACGATTAGCGGTTGAATCGTCTCTAATATAAGGCAAAAAAAAGGTTGAGTTCACCAGACGGGAGGTAGAGGTTCTGTCAGTTAAAGTAGGTTGAGCCTCAATCAAAGACAGTAATAATGATTCGTAATGGTTTAACAGAGACAGAACTTCCTGCCAATGACCACCCGTACCCATCAACCCTCGTAGCAACAGATAGCATGCAAACACTTTTTCGGGTAGTGTTTTTGCCAAAGAACAACATAATTTAGCGATATCTATACCCTGATCGTCCTGACGGTTGCGGATATAAAAAGTGGATAAATGACTTAATATTTCTATATTTTCCCCATCTAAATGCAAACATATTTGGGCTAGCTGTATCGCTCTTTGGTACTGTCCTATCCCATAAGCAATTTTAGTTGCCGCCAGCATCAATACATAAATAAAAGTCTGAGGTTTATCAGTGTAGAGCAAGCAGGCTTCGGCGAATTCAGGCAACCCCGGATCAAGCGGAGCGTAATCTAGAACATTTTGCAACACTTGCAGCAATAGATCAGAATTAACATGAACTCCTTGTTTTAACTGAAGTATCTCGATAATCCCAAGAGAATGCAAATCCTCTCCTGTAAATTGTTTCAGCTTGATAGAAAGTTGAATAATTTGTAGTAAATTATTAATTTCACTTGGGCGAATTTCCCGGATGTGTTGGCGGAGTGTCCAAGCCATTGGATAATCCTCCAATGTTTCCTGTCGCTCCGCTTCGAGTTGTAACACTTCGATCAGTTCATTTGTCCACTCGTCTAACTGCTCCGCTTCACCCTCCAGCATTGCTAGCATCCAAGTTGTCTGAGCTTCTGCTTCTTGTCCTTGTAGAAGTAAAGTTAACCCTAAATACCAGTAATACTGTTTAACACTGGGTTTAGCTGCAATTGCTTGTTGATAAAGCTCTGCGGCTTTTGCATAATCACTCTGAATCAGGTATTGGTATGCTTCTTGCTGCAAATTTACAGACTCTGAAGAAACCTTGTTAGCAGTCATGATTCTGATCCAAATTGCAGAAAAATAAAATAGTAAAGACAGCAGTAGGGAGACTTAATGAACCTACTGCTGTAAAATGCTGCAACTGAACTAGTCAAAAAGCTTGATATAGTGAGAGCTTTTTGGCTGGAAATCAATTGCTTAAATCTTCATAGGTCGGATCATTACATTCTGGAGCTGTGTCTGTATTAGGCTTCAATTTAACACCAGCCTCAGTTCCCTTCTGTGGATCTGCTGATTGACACAATATAGCTAATGTAGTGGTTTCACCTGTACCCTTAATTTCCCCAACCTGCACACCTCCTACAAACGCTCTCAGAGTATTGGTCTTGCCGTCAAATGCGGTTCCTACAATTTCTACTTTTGCACCTAGATCACCAGCTTTCGTAGGAACTGTATACTGATAGTTTGCCGTCTGCGTGGAAATGCCAAGACCCAGCTCTCCCCAGTCACTTGTAAATTCCGATCTCTCTAGATAATAAGCTTGTTCAGCACGGTTAGCAGAACCAACATATTGCTTGGCTTCCGACTCCTTAGCTTTATTGGCTTGGTTCAAGAAGGAAGGCAGAGCAATAGCAGATAGAATACCAATAATAATGATCACGACCAGCAGTTCAATCAGCGTGAAACCCTGATCCTGCTTTTTCTGGCTGAGATGCTGTAAGAACTTGGCTTTGAGTTCAGTTTTCATGAACGGTTTCTCCTTGAGATGGGGGATGCTTGACTTTTGTCTCCTGAATGTAACTTACCCAGTTCCGACTGTTTTCCTATCACCTGACGTCAAAAAAATTTTTTTCTGGGTTCCCAGTCACTCACGATGCACGCTCTACCAACACATATCCATTTTCCTCCAGTCCAGTCAGTGCCTGTTTGACAATCTCAAACGCTTCCTCTTGGTTGGTAAACTCCAGCGTAACCGGATGCACTGGGCGCAATTGCTGCCATCGCGCCACCAGAGATGGCATCGACTGAGGTGACTCCAACAAGGGTAACAGACAGGCAGCAATAGTACTGTCTACCAATCTTGACTCTCCCGTCACAGGCAAATGCTTGCTGATTTCAAACGGGTTGAGTTGCCTAATACACCAAATCATTTTCTCTTTGACGGCTGCGGTTCTAAGCTGAGGATGCAAATGCACCTGGGCTTCCTGCCAATCAGCATTCGTCCACTCGGCAATCGGTACAAAGGGTTGAGCTTGATCAGGATGCCCACACCAAAAATCCAGCAGTCGATGGATGGGGTGTAATAGCTCAAATAAGCGCAGTCGCTGTTCCTCTGAAATCTCTGGTAAACTCATTGCTAGAAACACAGGCAAGTTGTCCGGCTCTTTGAACAGCTTCATTAAGTCCCATTGCCGCCAATTGACCATACTGATAAATTCTAAGTCTGCTGCTCTCAACGCCGCAAATAAATCAGAAATTGTGTAGCCCTTATCTCCTTGGAACAGATAGTTCATTAAAACTGTTCCTTTTCCCTCTTCTCCCTCATACTTATCAGTCCAAGTTCTAGCTTTTAGGTTAACGCCATCCTTCAACGCCTTCATTGTTTCTAAGACGATCTCAATCTCCATATCCTCCGGATTGTCATCCATCAATCCCATCATCTGGAACGCTTCCTGAGCGCGGAAATAGTGAACGCGCTGATGTTTGCTGTGGAGATTGCTGCGAATAATCCCCTGTGGCTTCAGCACCGACTTCATTGCTTGGAGGGCAATGGCTGGATCAGGAAACAGGTACAGCAACTCATCACAATTAATGTAGTCAAATTCTAAACCGAGCTGAGGCAGCTCATAAATAGAGAGCTGATGAAACTCTACCTGCTCAAAACGATGATGCTTTAAACGCTGATGCGCTAATTCCAGGGATTTCTCTGATATATCAATCCCGACAATTTTTGCGCCCGGGTTGGCTTCGGCTAAAATTAAAGCTCCATATCCTGTACCACAGCCAGCATCTAAAATAGTTGTCTGCTCCGTATCTATTACCTTTTGATTTCTTACATAGTAAGGTGTGACAAAATTATGAATATAGAGTTCGCTAACATTATCTTTCGGGGAGCGGTCTATAGGAATTCGTGGATAGGGACCAAAATCA
The DNA here is from genome assembly GCF_040220555.1 of Coleofasciculus sp. C1-SOL-03. Taxonomy (NCBI): domain Bacteria; kingdom Bacillati; phylum Cyanobacteriota; class Cyanophyceae; order Coleofasciculales; family Coleofasciculaceae; genus Coleofasciculus; species Coleofasciculus sp. C1-SOL-03. The sequence goes on along the minus strand of NZ_JAVJUO010000213.1, from coordinate 42,203 downwards.
AATTGCTGGCGAATTTTTTCCAGTAATACAGCCGCTTGTTCATCCATTAGCGCTATCTCTCCATACAAAGGCACAGACACAAATTAACAGCATTCAAGCTTTTCCCCCAAGTCTAAGGATAATCGGATGGGTGACGCGATCGCAATGATTATGAAGGGATAATCCTCAGTGACACCATTTACCAACAAAGGCGCACGTTGGGAAAGGGCGCACGTCTGTGCGCCCCTACGAGGAACCATCCATCATAAATATTAGGTGTGCTATGCCAGTCGATGGGATTTTTCAGGTAGCACAGCGCGAAACACTGATTGCACAGATTTATAGAAACGGTAGGGGTGGGGAGGGGAGATTTTAGTAGCACTGATTACACTGAAGCGTTAGTTCTCAATGGGCAAAGGATGACAGGATTATTCGATGGGGGTAGGAATTATTCAGTTATCTGTGTCCATCTGTGTCATTTAACCGTGAGTCTACAGCAGAATGTGATTAAATCGGTGTCATCTGTGTTATCACAAGGCATCTGGATCAACGAAAGAGCGATCGCATGGGCTTGCTACATCCGTCAGGTGCATTCCTTGAATGTAGGTAATGTAGGTTAGAAACGATAACTTGGTGGGTTACAGCGGATAGGTAATTAAATGATTTGTTCTCTCAATTGAATACCGCTTAACCCACCCTACGGTTTACTGTTGATGAGGTCTATAGGCAGGCACATTTTCCCACAATTGAAAGTATACCATAAACCAATACGCGATCGCCTTCGGCACTAGCTCTCGCTAATCGCACTTGTTTAAGCGGATTGGCAAGGATCAGTGTTGGGAGGGTGTAACCCGACTCTTTTCCATAATTCTCGCGCACTTCGGATCGATTCCTCTTCTGGATAGCGGGTATCATTCAGATCAAGCCGATCACACGTTGCTCGACCAATAGGGGTTGTTCCCAGGATTTCTTTCCCATCCGCACTCCAGATAAAATGGTCTGACCATTGTTGCTGACGCGGGTTAAAAAGAGGAACAATCGTTTCAGTGATGTGATCGTATCCAGCTACGAAATTATAGCGACGCTCGTTGCAACGGCGACAAGCAAAAGCCAGATTATTTAAGTGATCAGAACCGTTAAGAGAACGGGGTAAAATATGGTCAATCGTAAAACGAGTTGTACAAATCTGTTCGGGAGAATGACAATATTCGCACAATCCATTGGCTCGCTCTCGCACTTGTTGACGTACTGTCTCATTAACAGTCATTTTTGAGCGAGGAGCATAGCATTGATATGAGTGAAAATGCGATCAAGTTCGCCAATCGCTGCGAGTTCGCTGATTTCTTCTAGGGTTAAGCGATCGCTTTTTTTCTTTTCGAGTAGTTTTTCCATTCGGGATTGCAGATCGTCAGTAAATTTAAACAGCGTATGTTCTTCAACTCGCTGGAGTTGAATTTTACCAATTAGAGTAGAAGGTTTGATGGTAACGGAGGAAACCATATTTAATCTGATACCATTGATAGGGATATTATAATTCTACATAGTCAATTGCCCGATTGAGGATTGCACGGGTTAACTTCACCATGGAAAAATGTGTCCACCTTTAGGAGCATCTAGCGATCGCAATCTCTCCTCTAACCGATTAGAGATGTCTAGCTAGGGCGTGCGATTGCCTTCGGCACAAGCGAAGCTTATCGCTCTTTTCGTCTCCCCGTCTGCCACCTTATATATTGAGTCGATAGGCAGGCACATTTGCCCACGGTGAAAAGTATACCATGAATAAACACGCGATCGCAGGTCAGCAGGAGAAAATCAACCAGGCTTTAGAAATACCAATTTTCGATTGGCAATTCATTAAAATTAGCATAATCTGATACATTATTAGTCACTAAAATTAACTGATTCACCTTAGCAATTGCGGCAATTTGACTATCTGCAAACGAGGGAGTTTTACCCAGTTTAACCAAACGCGCCCTAAGAGAGAGCGTGCCATTCTGCGGCGGCTTCGTTGTAAGGGAAAAACGGTAATTTCGCTTTAACTTCTTCCTGAAGATACCGTTCCAACCCTTGACGCTTTCTTGATGGTGGCAATCGATTCAAACCGAATAACAGTTCGTGCCAGACTATCGTTGCTGTTGACATCTCTCTCCTCTTGACGGGATAAACTTGCCATAACCCTGGCATCAGGCTTTGGCTTCATCGGTTCAGATATTATATTACTATCTAGCAAAAATCGAAGCGTCACAAATTCACCTCGCGTCCAGGAGATTTATCGCGCACATCGCCAAAAATATCATCAACATCAATATCTAGTTCAGCAATATTATACCTGAGCCTAAATTCTTCTAAGTTGTCACCAAACTTGCCTTTATCCTGATTGATTGGAGTATCAATAATTTCAAGTCTCACCGCTTGACCTTCAGGAATATCCAGACGTTCTGAAAATTCTAACGTTTGACCGCGTTTAATCGCTGTGATTTGCATAATCGACTCTCCCGATTTGGAAAAATTATAATGGATACAGATAACCGAGTTTAGACTGGGAACCCAATTTTCCCCATCATCAGCTCAATTCTACCCGATATCGCCACAATTGGGTCTTGGGAGCGATCGCTCTTTTTATATCCCCATCTGCAATCTTATATATCGAGTCTATAGGCAGGCACATCTGGTAAGGCGTAAAAACGTTGCCAGAATTTCGGGGTTGTTCGATGATGCACTTACAAGTTTCCTAGTTTTCCTTGAGACTTGGCTGTCATTGCCTCTTCCAGCAAAAAATCCAGTTTACCATTAGCACTATCCGCCTCAATTTGCTGATCCCAGATTTCCCAATCTTTTTGAGCAAACCACTCTCTCAATCGCCGGAAATCCTCCTGGGAGAGCGCTTCAATTTCCGATTGAATCTGTTCGACTTGTTTCATTTAACGTCACGCTTGAGCAATCCACCTCTATCATTTTATCCCGTCGATGCGATCGCACTCCTCAATCCACCCGAGTTCAAACTCCCTGATCACCCAATTTTCCCCATGATCAGCTCAATCCTACCCGATATCGCCACAATGCGAGTCTTGGGTGCGATCGCTTGAAACGTCTTTTTGTGTCAATCTGTGTCATTTAAGCGTGAGTCTCTGCAAGAGTGTGACTCAATCGGTGTCACTTGTGTTGTAACAAAGTTTCCAAAGCAACCCCAAGCACTCTGGGTATATTCAATAGTCCGTCCACTTTGACTTTGTGCTGTACCATTGAAGATAAGATATCCGTTAAATTAGCAGCCAAAAATGTCAACGCTTGAATTTACCGCCAAGGTACAGGATGGGAAAATAGAAGTCCCTGAAGCCTATCAACAACTCCTACAAAATATTGACCGTGTAAAGATTACCGTAATCTCAAACAGCCGAACCCCTGAGCTAGGTATGATTGCCCACCTAATTCATAACCCCATTCCACTTAAGACAGTCGGGAATTTTCTTTAAACTGCCAATACAATAGGACTCGTCAGCCTGTGCTGAAGCTACCTCTTCTTTTTCTTGAGTAAAGCTACCTGTGGGGTAAAATTCGATGCCTTTTTCCACAAAGTAGTCAAACAGTAGCCCTGCAATTGTCCGACTGAAAAGTTCGTGGTCTTGTGAAACTGCCAAAATTTCTACCTCACCCTTGTAGTAGAACAGTCGTATTCCAGGGGAATTGTTGAATCCTGCTTGAATGAATCGAAATTGTTGCCAGTTGATTCCTGAGTGGGTGAACCGTTGGTCTGTCGGTTTATCTAGTGTCTGTGTCATGGCGATCGCTCATGTCAAGGTTCATCTTATCTTGTGCTTCTTGTCGTCCTTATTCCCTTAAACCAGGGACATCAATCGTCGCTTTTACCTCAAGTCTCAGGATAATCAGATGGGTGACGCGATCGCAATGATTATAAAGGGATAATCATCAATGAAGCCATTTATCAATAAGGACGCACGTTGGCAAAGGGCGCACGTCTGTGCGCCCCTACCAAGAACCATCCATCAAACATATTAGGTGTGCTACGCCAGCCGAGGGGTTTTTCAGGTAGCACAGGGCGAAACACGCTCTTTCACGGATTGATTGAAACGGTTGGGGTGGGGATGTGAGAGGTTAGCCCCACGAAAGAGGGGAGCAACCCCTCAGACTCCCCAATTCAGTTTCAAGAAGAACAAAGCAGATCAATTAAAGATTGAGGAAGTTCTTCAAAATGATCTAACAAAAAATCCACGGTTGTCAACTGGCGCAAGTCAACGGGGTGAGGAGAGCGATGATCTTGACCTCGGTTGAACCAACATTGAACGGTTCCCAGGGAACGGAAACATATATGAGAAATTTGCTCATACGTGACATCCCATTTGGAATAAAACGTCTTGGGTGTCATCCTTAATTTACAGTAACAATAGAGGTCAATGATGTATTGTTCACGCTGGGTAATCGGGCGGGGTTTGTGGGGTTCTTTGGAATTATAGCGTCCGGTTGGGGTACACACTAATGGAGGCTCTATTCCATGATCTGAATCGGTGGGATAACGGTAGGGGTTGTGATCATCTTCACCGGAAGAATCGTTGAGTGTTAATTGTGTCGGGGCGGGTTGAGGAACAAACAGGAATTGTTTGACCCAACTTGATGGCAAAACCCGCCCTGGGTGTGGCGTTACGTCCTCCATTTCTTGACTATGACGCAGAGTATTTAAGACACCAGCAATGAGTTTACCCGTGAGGCTTTCGGTTAATTGCTGGATCAATAACGTTGCGATCGCATGGGCTTCATCATCCGTCAGGTGCATTTGAGATGCATCGAAGTCAATGTCGCTGTAGTGCTTAATCAATGAGAGGAGTTGGATAATGCCCAATTCCTCTAAGGCTTGCTGGATATAGGTTTCATCGGTGTTGCTGGTGTCGAAGTTAGGGGGGAGATGTGTCATGGCTTTTTTCTCCTTTAATGTTTAATACTTAAGTAACTTGTAATAATGTTATAACAAACTGGGTAAAATAAAAACCCCTTTGTCTCAAAAAAAGGGATTTAAAGGAAATCATGGAAAGGAAAAAACCTAGGGTAGGTTAGGTGGAATTTAAACGGAAGCGCTAACGATTCAATGAATAATCCAACCCAACCCACCGATGTTAATTGGGGAGTGCAATGTTGCTATCAATAGTTCCAGTTTTGTTGGGGGTGTAGGGAATGTAGGGAATGTAGGGAATGTAGGGGCGAGTCGCTGCACTATTGTTAGGGGAAATCCATTAATGCGATCGACTCGCCCCCCTATTGTTAGGGGAAATCCATTAATGTAATCGACTCGCCCCCCTATTGTTATCGGGAAATCCATTAATGTAATCGACTCGCCCAAATCTTTTGTTCGCTCGTTAGATAACGTGGTGGGTTACGGCGGATAAGTAATTAAGTGGTTTGTTTTCTTAATTGAATACCGCCTAACCCACCCTACGGCTTACGGTTGATGGGGGTCTATAGGACGGCACATTTTCCCATGATATAAAAGTACCTAAAATCTCCCAAAAAGTCAAGCCCTAATTCTGTTTTTTTTAGCTGCAATTACCAATCAGATGTCCCATGAACACCTGAATATGGGTATTACCAAATCACCTTGAGATCCTGATAGAGAATCTGGACGAGAACCCAGTTATAGGGGATGACGAAGACTGTTGCGATCGCTCTTTTTGTATCCGACGTTGATATCTTGTGGATCGAGTCTATAGGCAGGCACATTTTCCCATGATGAAAAGTATACCAGAAAAAAACACAGATGGCACAGATTTCTAAAAAGGGTAAGAGTTTGGATGTGAGAGGTTAGTCCCACTGATTTCACAGCAGATGTTATAGCAGTCTACATGAGCGATTAGGACAAAGCCCATGAAACCTTGACCAGTCAATCAGGAAAAGATGGTCAGATTTTGATGGGAATTATTCAGTTTTCTGTGTCCATCTGTGTCATTTAATCTTGAGTCTCTGGCAGAATGCCCTTCAATCTGTGTAATCTGTGTTATCGCCAAAATGACGCAGGAAGTAAGCAGCAAGCCTAGATATGACCCGTTTTGCCTAGACTTGCTGATGTCTGATCAACGGTTTAGAACAAATCGCCAAATTCTGGCTTTAAATCCCGCTCCATCAACGCTTCTACTGCCTCTTGGGGTGTAATTTTATGGTTGAGTAGACGATAAACTTGCCGACAGATGGGTATAGGAATTTGCTCGCGATTGGCAATTTGTACCAATACGTTGGCTGTATTTACCCCTTCGGCGGTACTTTGCAATTCTTCGAGAATTTGCTCCAATTTTTTCCCTTGGGCTAAACCGTAACCAACCCGATAGTTCCGGCTGAGTATACTACTACAAGTGGCTAGCATATCACCCAAGCCCGATAATCCGAAGAAGGTTTCCGTTTGTCCACCTAAGTGTGTCCCCACCCGAATAATTTCCGTTAACGCCCGGGTAATTAGGGCAGATTTGGCATTCGTACCCAATTTTAGCCCATCACAAACCCCAACCGCGATCGCAATCACGTTTTTCAGGGTGCCTCCCAGTTCGGTGCCAATGGGGTCGGGACTGGTGTACACTCGGAAGAGACTGGAGGAAAATACTGTTTGCACTTCCTCCGCCGCTGCCATATCTGTACTCGACACCACTGTGGCGGCGGGGAGTTCTTGCTCAATTTCTTTGGAGAGATTCGGACCCGAAAGCACTACAATCGGATGGTTGGGAAAGTCGGCTTCCCAGATTTGAGAAGGGGTACGAGTTGTCTCTGGGTCTAATCCCTTGGTTGCGGTAATAATTGTCACATAATCCGGTAAACCAATCTCTTGAATCTTCGCCGCTGTCGATGCTACTCCTTTCATCGGAATCGCGGAGACGAGCATATCAATGTCCGCTAATACCTCTTCCAGGGATTCGGTGCTGCTGCGAGACCACAGTCGCACCTGATGATTCTTATGTCTGGCAATTGTTGCCAACGCTTTACCCCAAGCCCCAGCGCCGAGAATGGCTAGGGTAGCTTCTGGCGCCGGTCTCCGGTGGGAGTGGGCATGAGCCTGAGTCGTTTCTGGGTTCTGATCCGCTTGAGATGAGCTGGATTGAGAATTTGAGAGGTTGCTCACCATAAATAGTATGTGTTGAACTCAACAATTTCTGGGTTAAGTTAAGGGTCAAAGGCAAAAGAAAAAATATAATGAGTTCTTTTGCCTTTGCGGATGGGATTAACTCACGGGTTGGATTTCTTTCTGAGTCGCCATGACGTAATCGGGAATACAATTGGCTTCCATGAAAGCCCGATAGTCCTCAACTTGGCGATCGCACTCCGCCGCACTCCAACCACCATAGCGAGACAGAGTGTCAGTTAGTACGGGCAGAATATCAAAGCCATAGTTAGTATGCATGGCTAGGCTGGTCCGGCGACGGGCAATATCGACCAAGGTTCGCGCAAATTCTGACTGCACCGCATAGATAATCTGGGCTTTAATATCGGGCAAGTTGGGGGTAATCGCTGCGGCTAATTCCGGTTCCTCGTCGGTTAAGGCTAAAATATCCACCGCCTTCGCCCCATACACATCAAACAGGTGATGAATTGTTGCCAGGGGTAAGGAGAGGCGATAGTCTTGCAGCGCTTTTTCCAGACGCGGATCACTGGGTAACATGGCGCCCGGTAAGGGTTTCTCGTAGGTGGGACAAGGGGGAGCAGAGCGTCCCAGCTTGCGATAGACTTTATTCACCATCTCTTCCCCCACTTGGCGATAGGTGGTGATTTTGCCGCCAATTAAAGAAATCAGATTGCTCACACCCTCTGGGGTATGGTCATAGAGAATATGGCTGCGGGTAACGCTTCCGGGTTTCTTCCCCTCTGCATTGGGTAAGGGACGTACCCCCGCGTACGTAAACTTCACATCTTGGCGGGACAATTGAGCAGTGGGCAGAATTCGATTGGTTTCGGTGAGTAAATAATCAATTTCCTCGTTGTCTGCCTTAATTGAGTCAAGAGACCCTTCATGGCGCAAATCCGTGGTGCCAATTAAATACATGCCCAACCATGGCACAATAAAAAACGGACGACCATCCGTTTTCGCTTCTACGTATAACGTTGTTTCGGGGGCACCGGGGAAGGGGGGGACAATGATGTGACTGCCCTTAGTTGGACCGAGTTTTTTCTTCTTACCAATGGGCGCAGATTGTCCATTTTTCACCCCAGACTGACAAACCTTATCCACCCAGGGACCGGCGGTATTCACCACCACGGCGCGATCGCTGCCTCGAACGGTGAATTCCTCTGCCGTTAAGGCATCTTTACAGGTGATGCTGGCAATGCGACCCTCTTGGCGCTGTAATTGGGTGACTTCGGTATAGTTGAGAACCGTTGCTCCCGCTTGTTCAGCCGCGATAATATTCTCTAATGCCAAACGCTCGGCATAGGCTACCTGACCGTCATAATATTGCGCTCCCCCGACTAAACCATCGGGATCGATATGGCGAAAGAGCTGCTTAAACTTCTTTTTGGGCAGCATCCGGTGAGGTAGCAGGGTTTTCTCGAAGCTCAAGATGTCATAGAGGAGCATCCCAGCTTGAATTTTCCAGTAAGGACGAGAGCGATCGCTATAGATCGGAATCGTCAGCATTAGGGGCTTGACTAAATGGGGGGCGGTATGCAACAGAATTTCTCGCTCCCGTAACGATTCCCGCACTAGGGCAAATTCAAAATATTCCAGATAGCGCAAGCCACCGTGAACTAATCGGGTTGACCAACTGGTCGTACCACCGCAGAAGTCAGCCTTCTCCAGCAAAATCGTTTTCAGACCTCGCAGAGCCGCATCTCGGACAACACCCGCACCGTTAATGCCACCGCCAATGACAATTAGATCATAGGTTTGGCTCTGGATGGTTTGTAAATCACGCATGATCCCGTTTGAGTAACATCTAACTTCCACATTAGTCGCGACGGTGGCAAATCAGTAATAGACAAGGGAGATAAACAGGAGAAGAAGAGGGAAAAAGGAAGGACGTTAACCTCATACTCTTTCTCCCGTCTTTGCACCTCTACCTCCCGCACCCAGACGCGCCATGGCGCATCCTTACAGCGGTTTAAACCGCTACGGCTTCCTGTTGCTTCGCGGTCTGATGTTTGGTTTTCTCAAACATGTCAAACAAGTGATCTGCCCAGCACTGGATGTCGTACTTGGTTACGATGTCATACATTTTCGCCATCCGTTCCTTTTGCTCCTCCGGAGACATCGTCAGCGCCTGCTCAATCGCTTCGTCCATGCGATCCATGGAGTAGGGGTTGGTCAAAATGGCATCGGGGAGTTCCACGGCGGCGCCGACAAATTCAGAGAGGACTAATACACCTTCTTTTTTCTCGTGGGTGATGATATATTCCTTCGCCACTAGGTTTAAACCATCTCGCAAAGGCGTTGTCCAGCAGATATCTGCGGCTTTGTAGTAACAGAGCAAGTCCGGTAAAGGAACGGGTTGGGTATAGAGCATAATCGGTAGCCAGTCTAAGTTCCCATACCGCCCGTTAATTTTTCCAGCTAATTGCTCAATCTGAGTTTGAGCCGTTTTGTAAACTCGCATTCCCGACGCCGACGCCACACAGGTAACCAGCATGTTAATTTTGCCATGCAAGTCGGGACGACGCGCTAACAGGCGTCCATAAGCTTCTAGCTTTTCACGAGTGCCTTTGACATAGTCCACTCGTCCGGCTGAGATAATTAACTTGCGATCGCCTAAGCTTTCCTTAATTTCCGCAAACCGTTTTTGCGTTTCTGGTTTATGCAGGATAGAGAGAATTTGTTGCGGATTGGCACCAACCGGGAAAGGATCGATATTAACTAACTGATCCTTGTATCGTAGCTGAGTGGTCATTTCTGGCTCAGCCAAGGCAATTCCCGTCGGGGTAATATGCTCAGGTACAGGTTCTTTCTTAACGATTTCCACCGGGCGCAGGCTACGAGCCACATTGACAAAGTTCTCGGAATAGCGAGGAATATGGAAACCGACAATATCGCAACAGAGTAAGCTATCGGTAATTTCTTCCCGCCACGGTAAGATATTGAAAATATCCACCGAGGGAAAGGGAGTGTGATGGAAAAACGCAATCCGCGCATTCGGCTTCAGTTGGCGGATATAGTAGGGCGCTAACCATAGGTTGTAGTCATGCACCCAAATTAGCGCATCATCTGCTGCTTCGTCACAGGCGGCTTCGGCAAATAGGCGGTTAATCGTGTGAAAGTTTTCCCAATCTGAGCTTTCGTAGGTGAAGTGATAGGGGAATGAATGCAGAATGGGCCAAAAGGCTTCTTTCGAGGTGATGTGATAGAAATGCTTGACCTGATCGGCGGATAGGGGAATCCGGCGAACGTTATAGTTCCCTTCACCTTCAACAACAATCCGCTGTTCAAAGTTATTTCTTTGCTTAGCATTCACCTGTTTCCAAGCAATCCAGGTGCCTTGATTGACGCCAGCAAAGAAGCTTTTCAGGGTTGGCACAATCCCATTGGGGCTTTTCTTTGCCCGATAATGCACTTTACCATTTTCCACGACCTCATCATAAGGTTCGCGGTGGTATAGGATAACGAGTGATGATTTCATGCAACTACCTCCAGGTGTTTACCATTAAAATTGGTACAATTCCCGATCTCAATGCAACTTGGATGGGAACATAATTTGATAGCTTCGATAAATTTAGGTTTGTCGAATGTCCACAGTTATAATTTTTCCCTTTGACTTCCTGATTAGTTTAAGAGTATAGACTCAAATATGACTCAAATCGCTTGCTGGAAACCCCAGTCACTATTGTCCTGATGGGACGTGAAGATTGAACGTATTACCCGTGTTACTTATATTACCAACAATGATGGTTTTGAAGGTTGCATTGCATTGGAAGTCATTATTCGATCAAAAATACTCTCAACAGTCTAGTTTTGATGACAAAACCGCCAAGATCAAGATACAGATTAAATTGGCTATGCCATCAAATCCTTGGGGAATTGTGTTCAATCTCGATTAGTCTGTGCCGTACTCAGTATTCTGTCCATACAACTAACGCCGTAGCAGGTTGGCGAGAGTTGACGTGAGCCAAAGCTAATAACAAAACTGGGACACCTCAGAATTCAACAATAGTCTGACATCCAGTGGACAAGGATTTATCATCTCTTACACTCTGGTTATGGATGATATCTGCCATCGACAGATTTCCTGACCGAGTAGCTATCTGTAGCTACTATACTATAAAAGTATAAAAAAGTGTAAATTTTAGTAAAATTTAGCATAGTGCCTCGTCTTACATCATTGCTAAAGCGGAAAGCTGAGGGAGCTTGTAGAGACATAGCATGCTACGTCTGGGAGCTGGGGGAGATGATGATCAATGAACAATCAACAATGAACCCTGAACCATCAAACAATTCCCGATCGCAACGCTACCACCGCCGCCTGCACTCTGTCATCTACCGAAAGTTTGTTCATGATTCCGCGTACATGGGTTTTAACGGTATTGGCGCTGAGGTAAAGTTGAGCGGCAATTTCTGGGTTACTGTAGCCTTCGACGATCAGTTTTAAGACTTCTAGCTCCCGTTGTGACAAATTAGAAACATTGCCTGGGGGAGAAGGAGGGGACAAATGCTTGAGAACTTGACGACCAATTTGAGGATCAAGGTACGTCGCGCCTTCAGCCGCCGCGGTGATCGCCTGGAGTAATCGTTCTACACTTGATCCTTTAACACAGTAGGCATCAGCGCCGCTGGAGAGTGAAGCAATAATTTCGCGATCGCTGGTATGAGAGGTGAGGATGACCACTCTCACCTCAGGGAAATCTGCTTTAATTTGTTGAGTCGCCGCAATCCCATCTAAACGCGGCAAACCAATATCCATGACCACGATATCAGGTTTGAGTTGTTTGGTCATTTCCACACCCATATAGCCATCTTCAGCTTGTCCCACCAGTTCAAGCTGGGGGTTTGTGGATAAAGATTGTTCTAAGCCAAGCTGCATCATGGGATCATCTTCTACAATCACAACTCGCAGGAGTGGGGAATTTTTTGGCGAATTAGCCGGGGAGGGAAGTTCTGAGGACATGGTTCGTACCAAAGCAACGCGATCGCACTTTTGTATTGTACAAATTAAGTCGGTGGACACAATTAAAGTGAACGGTGGAGATCGTCATTCGTCATTCGTCATTTGTCATTTGTCATTCCGTTTTTATCGGGTACTGGCAAACGATACTGACGAGCAATGTAATAGAAAAAGCGATAGTAATCAGCAAATTGCTCACTCTCACAGCGTCCCTGCCAGTTGTAGCTTACATTGTTCTGGGTCAGGGTTAAGGTCATCACACTGATATCAGAGTCAAGGTTTACCTGAAGTTGACCTGTTTCACCTTGTTCAGTGAAGAAATTTTGAGGTTGAGATGGATTGAGGGGTTGGGATGTACTTTCAGGTGATGGGGTTCCGAGTGGGGCAAATTCTGCCCATCCCCTAATCTCACAGTCGGGATTCTCCGGATCACGAAAGGCTCGACCATCAAGGTTGTCGGGTAGGGGAAAGGGTATCCAATTACTCGGATAGAGGAACTCAAAGTTGAAGCGGGAGTTGCGGTAGGTGTTCCAGGTGTCTGGCAAATCCACGTTAGTACCCTGACAGCTTACGAGTAAGACAGCCAGTGGCGCGATTCGACTAATGAATTTCCAGGTCATTTGTCATTTGTTGATTGTTCATGGTTCATGGTTCATTGTTGATTGGTAATCCTCTTCCCCATCTCCCCCCGCACCCTGGATTCATCCGCCTGATCGGGCATCAGAACCGGATAATGTAAAGAAATATTACAAAAATGCCGTCATACTGGCTTACTGTATTGACAGCCAAAGAGAATGCCGTTAATCTGGCATACATACCCGGGTAAAACGATTGAAAATAATATGCAAGACAAGCAAAAAGTTACGTTGTATCTCCCACCAGGACTTCATCGCCAGCTCAAAATCCGAGCAGCCGTTGACTCAGACTCAATGTCGGCGATGGTCGAGAGAGCAATCGTATTCTATCTACACCACCCGGAAGTGGTAGACGAGGTAGAAGCATCCTACGGGAATACTCATCGGGTATACAATTGCCCGGAATGTTCTAGCTCAGTGGTTATTCAAGATGGAGATATGGTTGCTCTAAAAAATCAGCCCAGCCTTCTGGATGATGAACTGCCTGTCGAGAAAGTGCGAGAAGAAGTTAAATCCCGTACCGATTCTCAGGGCGAAGAGGAACTCGTTCCTTGTTGATAGTGTTACAAAAACAGCTAACTGCGAGAGTTCTATTAATGATGTTTGGGCAGTGGTTGTGCCGTCTCTAAATAGGTCGATAGTCATGCAAGAAGAGATAAGTATTCTCATTCAAGCTCAATACCCTCTAATCTACCTGGTGACGTCAGAGGAAGAGCGGACAGAACGGGCAATAGCCATGATTGCTCAACATAAAGGTCAGCAACGGCGCGTATTCGTGTGGACTGTCACCCATGGGATTGTGGAGTATGGTCAATCACGCCACATCACCCAACACAATACAGTCTCTCCAGAAGCTGCTGTACAATGGGTTATTCAACAAAAAGAACCTGGTATCTATATATTTAAGGATCTACATCCATTTATTGATTCTCCAGCAACAACCCGATGGCTGCGGGATGCGATCGCCAGCTTCAAGGCGGCTCAGAAAACGATTATACTCATGTCTCCCCTGCAGCAGGTGCCGATTGAGTTAGAGAAGGAAGTGGTGGTGATTGACTATCCGCTACCGGATTTGACTGAACTCAACCAAGTGCTGTCTCAGCAATTGGATAAAACCAAAGGGCGTCGCACCACCACGGAAACGCGGGAGAAGTTGCTGAAAGCGGCATTGGGTTTGACGCGAGATGAAGCGGAGAAAGTTTACCGCAAAGCCCAAGTTAAAGCAGGGCGTCTCACGGAAGCGGAAGTTGATATTGTTCTGTCTGAGAAAAAACAGCTCATTCGTCGCAACGGTATTTTAGAGTATATTGAAGAGGATGAAACCATTGATTCTGTTGGCGGTTTAGAGGAGCTAAAGCGATGGCTGAAACAGCGATCGGGCGCTTTTACTGAACGGGCAAGAGAGTATGGTTTACCCCAACCTAAAGGGATGCTGATTTTGGGAGTTCCCGGATGCGGAAAATCCCTGATTGCCAAGACAACGTCTCGCCTTTGGGGACTACCCCTATTGCGGTTAGATATGGGTCGGGTGTATGATGGTTCCATGGTTGGTCGCTCAGAAGCCAACCTGAGAAATGCCCTAAAAACAGCAGAATCGATTTCACCTGCTATCCTTTTCATTGATGAGCTAGACAAATCCTTTGCGGGAAGCAGTGGCTCGGCTGACTCCGATGGTGGCACCTCTAGCCGCATCTTTGGTTCCTTCCTCACCTGGATGCAAGAGAAAACATCGCCAGTATTTGTCATGGCGACAGCCAACCGAGTGGAACGGCTACCGGGAGAGTTTCTCCGCAAAGGTCGATTTGACGAAATATTCTTTGTTGACTTACCGAATAAAGAAGAGCGTCAGCAAATCTTTAACATTCATCTGAGTAAGCGGCGTCGAGATATTAACCGCTTTGATATCGAACAGTTGGCGACAATTTGTGACGGTTTTTCCGGTGCAGAAATTGAGCAAGCCCTCATCGCTGCAATGTACGAGGCGTTTGCCCAAGATCGGGAATTCACCCAACTGGATATTATCGCGGCGATTAAAGCCACGCTGCCGCTTTCTCGGACAATGACTGAGCAGGTCACAGCCCTAAGGGACTGGGCAAGACAGAGAGCGCGACCTGCTGCAGCCTCCGTCGCTGAATATCAGCGCATGGAGTTCTAACAGGCTTTCTCCTGCTCCCAACAGGAGGAAAGGCTAGCAAACTACTTGCTAGCAGTTTCAAAAGACGCCGCACTTTAACTGCGGCATACCCAAAAAAGCTACGTTGTCGTTTGTTTTCTATCTCTACTGGAGGAAATCTAAAATGTCTCACTTTAGCACTCTGCGTACCAAGATCACCGATGCCGAAATCTTAAAGGCTTCTTTGAGCGATCTAGGTATTTCCGTGAAAACGGAAGCTGATGTGCGCGGCTACAATGGTCAGCGAGTTCGTGCAGACCTCGTTGCTGTTCTCGAAGGCGAGTATGACCTCGGTTGGTCCCGCAATGGCGATGGTTCCTTTGACCTAATCGCTGACCTGTGGGGTGTTGCTAAAAAGCACAACCAAACCGAACTGATCAACTCGATCAACCAGAAGTACGCCGTTAATAAGACCTTAGCAGAGGTCAAGCAACGTGGCTTACAAAATGCCAACGTTAAACTGGTGGTACAAAAATAGTCCATCTAGGCGTTCCCAAGCTTACGGGTTAACCAATTTATTTGGGGTTGACCCGTTTTTTAAAAAAGCTTTAGAACAATTGTTCTAGTCTTTTGCATAACATACCAACGGCGAGAAAAGCTCTCATCCAGGGAGTTTCTTCGCCGTATTTTTGTATTGGCTTGGTTTTGGCGATCGCGTTCCCAACTGCGGTAGTCTTTTAGGGTGAGGAGAGATAGGCAGAGGATTAATTGTTCTGATGCGGGTAGGGGATGATTGATCAAATGATCAGGGGATCAAATATCTACTGTCTATTGATTTACAAGAAAGCGTATGTTTGCAGATAATTTAAGATCTTCTCAAGCGGCAAAGTATAGCAAACTTGAGGAACTGTTAGCAGCAGGGCGGTGGCGAGAAGCAGACGAGGAAACGTTTACGATGATCTTGAAAATTACGGGTGCGGATAAACGCGGCTATTTAACGAATCAAGATATTCAGCAATTTCCTTGCCAGGAACTTCGGGCGATTGATCAACGTTGGGTTAAGTATAGCAGTGGTCAATTTGGTTTTAGTGTTCAGCAGCGGATTTATGAGCAATCAGGAAAGGATTTGATCGCATTTGCTGATCGGATTGGCTGGCGGGTGTCTAATCGGTGGCAAAGTTACAATGAGCTGATATTTAATCAGAATGCACCGATAGGACATCTTCCTGGCGGTGGAATCGTGGGATGGTTGGCGTGGGGAGACCTTCGGGATGATTTGTTTGCTCGTGTTAGTGCGTGCAATCTCTAGAACAAAAAGCCATCGTATCTACACAATTATCAGATCAAATACAGAGTGCGATCGCCCTCCTTAAAAATTAATGCGACGATAGATTTCAGACAGGGGAACTTCTATGTTTAAACTGTGCAGAGCGATCGCCTGCTCAAGGTTAGAGTATACTTGCCATAGCCAGCGATCATTACTGCTTTGCTCAAGATTATGATACTGCTCAATGTAGGGTTCACTTTGGCTCACCAGCAGATATTCCCGAAAGCTAGCAATAGAGCGATATTTTCTGAACTTTTCACCTCGATCATAGGCTTCCGTAGAAGGTGATAGAACTTCAACAATCAGTAAAGGATTGAGAATTTCATCATTGCGCTCACCATTGAACTCTGGGAAACCATTAACCACCATCAAATCCGTATAAGTCCCACACTGATATTCAGGAATCCAAACACGCAAATCGCTGTTATACAAACGAAAATCCGTGTCTCTCAGCAAAAACCCCAAGTAAATTAATAAATTGCTAGCAATCGCACTATGGGCTTCAGAACCTCCCGACATTGTAATAATCTCTCCGTTGCGGTATTCATGGCGTTCTGGGTGGGTTTCTTCCATCGCCCGATACTCGTCTAACGTGAGGCGAGTTATTCCTACAGGGGAACTGGTTTGAGCAAAGACCACAATTAGACCTCTTGAATCATTACCTCTAATCTAAAACAATCCAATGACGTGCGCCCAACATCGCCAGATGCTAAATTGGGATGCATCCAGATTAGAAGTGCGATCGCCTTACCCATTCACAGCAATGTAAAACTTTTCCTCTCCAAGGGAAGATATCAAACCGCCGCTGCTTTCTTCGCCACCGATACCTTAACCTGCGCCATAATTTCCTCCATCTGACTTACTAATTTATTCGCCTCTTCTAGGTTTTCCTGGTGGGCGTGATCATTGAGTTGACGCGCTAAATCTGACATCGATTCCACCGCCACAGACGCACTCGCCCCCTTAAGTTGATGCGCTTTGTTTGCCAGAATTACCCAGTCTTTATCCGCCAAAGCTTGCTGGACTTGGGAGAGAAACGTTGACCCATCATTAATAAATCCTTTGACTAATTCCAACTGAAACTCTGGATCACCGCCAGAAATCTCTGACAAGGCACTCCAATCCACGGGATCTGTAGTCGCTTCCACCCTATCGTGGCTGTCCATCTGTTTGCTGGATTTTGCCTTATTTTCCTTGACTACCAACGACCATCGCTGTAACATGACTTTCAGTTCTTTTACCATTACTGGTTTACTCAGATAGTCATCCATGCCCGCCGCGATACATTTATCCCGATCGCCTGGCATAGCATAAGCGGTCATGCCAATAATTACAGTATGGCGGTCTGTACCTTCCCGTTGCCGCAAGGTTTGCGTGGCTTGATAGCCATCCATGACTGGCATTTGACAATCCATTAACACAATGTCATAGTCATTCTCTGCCAATTTTTCCAGGGCTTTTTCACCATTTTCCGCCGCATCCCACTGATGACCCAGGAGGCGAACTTGGTGCTGGACTAATTTCAGGTTAATGGGGGTATCTTCCACTAACAAAAGAGTTAGCGGCTGCTGGGGTTCCGTTTCCGCTTTCAATTTGGATGTCTTTGCTGCCAACTCAGCAACCTCTTGTTGAAAATCCCATCCTTTGCTGGGGAGTTCCTCTTTGAGGGAGGTAGTATTTAGGTCGATATGTCCTTTGAGCTGTTCTAGGAGTTGTTCTAATTCTTCAACTAGCTTAGCGCTACTCTCCCCATTTTTAGTGATTGCCTGATGGCGCAGTTGTTCCGCCACATCGGGCATGGTTTGCACGGCGACGGAGGAACTGGCACCTTTGAGTTGGTGGGCTTTATTGGCAACCATAACCCAGTCTTTATTGGCTAATGCTTGTTTTGCCTGGTTAATAAAACTGGCGCCCTCTTTGATAAAGCCTTGGACTAATTCCAGTTGAAAGGCGGGATCACCTTCGGAGATTTCCTTGAGACGCTTCCAGTCTACGACATCGGAGAGTAGGGTACTTGTGGATTGCGCCGGAGAGGGACGTTCGGGTTTGGGGGAGACGCCTTTGACCACCGAGGACCATCGTTCTAATACGGGGGCTAAGTTTTTCACCATCACGGGCTTACTTAGATAATCATCCATTCCTGCGGCTAGACATTTTTCGCGATCGCCTTGCATGGCGTAAGCGGTCATGCCAATAACTACAGTATGGCGGTCTGTACCTTCTCGCTCCCGTAAGGTTCGGACTGCCTGGTAGCCATCCATGACGGGCATCTGACAATCCATTAACACGATATCATAGTCGTTTTCGGCGATTTTGTCAAGGGCTTCTTGACCATTTTCGGCTGACTCTGACTCATGTCCCAATAATTGTACCTGATGGCGCACCAGTTTCAGGTTAATTGGCGTATCTTCCACCAAGAGAATTTTCAGACAAGTGGGTTGGGGTCCAGGCTGAGAGGGGTCAGGGATAGCCGATTGGGTGCTGAAGAGGGTGGCGGGAATCTCAGCTGCTAGGATTTTCTGTAAGGATTCTAGCAGTTGGGATTCTTTGACGGGTTTGACTAAATAATCGGCAAACCCGCTTTTGAGTAAGGGTTGGGCGGAATCCCCAGCGTGCATTGAGGTCATCAGCACTAATTTGGTTTTTGCCCAATCCGGTTCGGCGAGAATTAATCGTCCTAGGGTAGACCCATCAATTTTGGGCATTTTCATATCCAGTAGCGCCACATCGTAGGGTTTACCCGCTTCGGCAGAGGCTTGCATGGCGTTGAGGGCAATAATACCATTATCGGCTTCATCGACTTCCATGCCTCTGGCTTCTAACTGATACTTGACAATTTGGCGATTAATTGGGCGGTCATCGACAATTAAGATGCGTTTCCCTTGCAGGGATTCCGGGGAAATGGGTAGATTACTAAAGATGCGATCGCTCTCATTCTCCTCAGTACCCACTGCCACTTTCCCAAAGGTAATTGTAAACCAGAACGTCGAACCCACGCCAATTTGACTTTCGACGCCAATCTCACCCCCCATCATTTCCACCAGTTGTTTACAGATGGCTAATCCTAACCCGGTTCCCCCATATTTGCGGGTGGTGGAGGAATCAACTTGGGAAAAGGCTTGGAAGAGTTTCCGTTGATCCTCGGGGTGAATGCCAATCCCTGTATCTCGCACCGCAAATCGCAGTTGAATTTTGTCTTGATCCGGCAATTCTTGATGCACCGACACCCGAATCACGACTTCGCCAGATTCGGTAAATTTAATCGAATTACTGACTAAATTGGTGCAAATTTGGCGCAAGCGACCCACGTCTCCGATGAGTCGTCGGGGGACATCGGTATCCACTAATAAGGCTAATTCTAAGTCCTTGGCTTCGGCTTGGGGAGAACACAAATCTAAGACATCTTCCAAGGATCGATTAATATTCAATTCATCGACATCCAGGCGCATTTCGCCGGCTTCGAGTTTGGAGAAGTCGAGAATGTCATTAATGACACCGAGTAAATGTTCACCACTGACTTGCAAGGTTTTGACGAAATCTAGTTGGCGGGGATTGAGATCGGTGGTTAACAGTAATTCACTCATTCCCAACACGCCATTCATCGGCGTGCGGATTTCATGGCTCATATTTGCTAAGAATTGAGCTTTTGCCCGGGCGGCTTCGACGGCGGCTTCCCGCGCTTCTACTAATTTATTTTCATACTCTTTGCGTTCAGTTACATCTCGGTTTACGCCAATGGCGGCAATGGGTTTACCTAAGTCATCCCGCAACGGCACAACCACGGTTTCACAAACCCCTTTATTGCCATCTTTCCGGATAAATTCAATCTCCCTTGTCCAGCGTCCTTCTCGTAGTAAGCTGTCTAGCATTTGTTGGGTTAAGGCGGTGGCTTCATCCGGTTTATAAACCATGCCACAGGTTTGACCTAATACTTCGGTTTTTTCATAGCCAAAAATTCGCTCTGCTGCTGGATTCCAGTCCAAGATATGACCCTGCAAATCGGTGACAATCACGCCATCATAAATGGTTTCAAACATTAAGGCTTGACGGCGCAATGCTTCATCTGCCCGTTTGCGAGCGGAAATGTCTTGAACTAAACAAACAATTCCCTGAATCCGATCGGCTGAATTCTTCATCACTGAGGCGGTAACTGATACGGGGATAGGATTACCTGCTTTCGTAAAGAAGGTGGTTTCGTACCGACCTAGGAATCCACTTTGTTGGGAATCATTTGCCTGTAAATGGGCGAGAAAGTTATCTTCTTTAAAGAAACGTTCTAAGGGTTGATCGCGCAGTTCTTTGGGCGAATAGCCGGATAAAAATAAGGTGGCTTCATTAAAGCTTTCAACTCTAATATTTTTATTCAGGACAATGAGTCCATCACTCAAAGAACTGATAATATTATCGAGATAGGATTTAGATACCGTCGTTTCTTGGAGCTGTTTACTCATCTGATTAAAGGTATCGGCTAAGACACTTAGTTCGTCCTTAGTTTGTACCTCAACATAGGTATCGAAGTCCCCTTCACCAATTTTAGAGGCGGCTTCTTTGAGCTTCACAATCGGCTTGGTGACGCGATCGGCTAAGACGATACCGAAAATAATTGATACGGCGACAACGCCAGTAATTGCTGTGAGGTTGATAATCAGTGAGTAGGTTGAACTGCGATTCGCGGTTTGATTTTCTTCTTCTAGAGTATTCGTGTGAAAGGTAATCGCTTGATCAACAACGGCTAAGAATTGGTCTTCCGCATTCTCTAACGCTTGCCGTTTTGCCAAGATATCAGTGCGTCGGAAGTTGGTGTCATCTAAGGCTAAAATTTCCTGGCTGATTTCTGCCAATAGCAGCTTACTGACTTTTAATTCCCGATAAAAGCTTTGAGCTTGAGGGTTATTGGCAAAGGATTGAAATTCGGCTAAATACTGATCCAGCGCCGCAACGGATTGTTGAAAGTCAACTTTGGCTTGTTGTTCCGGTTCTTCGTCTGGAGAGGTGGGTGAGGTGGCGGTAGATTTTCCTTCGATGACAGCATAACTATAGGCTTTGTTGGTGAGTCGGAGGGAGGCTGCCTTAATCTGATTTAATGCCACCAGTTGACGGGTTGTACCCTCGGTAATCTGATTAAACTTATCATCAACATTTTTCTTTGTTTGAATTGTAATAATTCCCAAAACAGCGACCAGCGATGCCACCCCGAGAAAGCCTGAGATAAATTTGGTCTTCAGTTTCATAGCTGTCTCCCGTCACTATTTTGTCGTTCAAAGATTTATCCGAACATTCCGGATCATCAGGTGGCACAGTCTGACAAAGTTCTGGCAGCAAATTAATGTCACCCTAATGGGATGTTCTTTTATACTGTAACCGACACAGATGCAGACGAAAAGAGGGAGTTGTTTGAATAAATTTTAAGTAAAGGATGGGTGAATTTTTATTTTTGCCGATTAAATTTATTGGCTTTTTGTCCTTTGTCCTTGGTCATTTGTCCTTGGTCAGGGTTTAAGGGATGTTTATATAAGTTAATGGAGTTGAGCTGATTTCGACTAACTGACTTAGGTCAAGATTGGGGTAAACGCGGCTTGGAGGAAAATAATCTTATTTGGGGTATTGACAGAGGCGGTAGTTTTCGCTTAGACTTACTTTATAATGGGAAAATGTGCCGACCTATAGGGTAGAGTTGGCGAGTATTATCTGATCAGGAATTAAGGGAATAGCCCTAACTTTGAGCGAAAGTTCTGTATTGGCAAAAGTGAGCCTCAAGTCAGCCAACAGACGAATGCGATCGCGTCATTTAAGCCGATGCGACTAACGCAGAATTTAGATGGCAATGCAGGATATTTTGTCAAAAGTTGGTTTTGGAAAAATAATCGGATTGGGGGGATTGACAGAGGCGGTAGTTTTCGCTTAGACTTACTTTATAATGGGAAAATGTGCCGACCTATAGGGTAGAGTTGGCGAGTATTATCTGATCAGGAATCAAGGGAATAGCCTTAACTTTGAGCGAAAGTTCTGTATTGGCAAAAGTGAGCCTCAAGTCAGCCAACAGACGAATGCGATCGCGCCATTTAAACCGATTTAAACCGATGCGACTAACGCAGAATTTAGGCAACAATGCAGGAGATTTGGTGAAAAGCCGAGTGGGAGGAAAATAATCTTATTGGGGGTATTGACAGAGGCGGTAGTTTTCGCTTAGACTTACTTCATAATGGAAAAATGTGCCGACCTATAGGGTAGAGTTGGCGAGTATTATCTGATCAGGAATCAAGGGAATAGCCTTAACTTTGATCGAAAGTCCTGTAGGCGTAAAAGTAAGTCACACCACCTGTAGGGGCATAGCATTGCCCATCAGTGTCAATTTAAGGCTGAAACTCTGACGTAATAAGAGATCCCCCCTAACCCCCCTTAAAAAGGGGGGAAGCAGAAATTCCCGAAACAGGGGGAAAGCAGAAATGATTCAAAGTCCCCCTTAACAAGGGGGATTTAGGGGGATCTAAACTTTGATCGCTAGTCAGTTCAGTTAATTCTTGAAATTAAGTTGACACCAATGGGCATTGCCGTGCCCCTACCTGAACCCCCAATTGTCCCAATAGAATGTTCGTTTAGATAACGAATAGTTGACTGTAGCAAAAAACCCACCCCCATGAGTAGTAGTGGGATAGAAAACGCGGGTTATGAGGTGGGGCGATTTATTAGCTTAGAGCGGATTGTCGAGAGAACGAAGGAAAGTTACTATGATACGCTGTATCAGTCTTCCCAAGATTGGCATGAAGGACAGCATAACCTATTACCTTGGTGGGAATATTTTTTGGGAGTCATGGTGCTGTCAGCGTATCGGGAGTTTGAAACAAGGGTGGGAGTCGTTGTAGCGCTACGCGCTAGGCAATAGTGAAGAAAAAAGCTTACCGTACAAGGGATTGAGCGATTTAAATTTTTCTTCATTTGTCCTAACCTTAGTGCGTAGTGCAATACTTCTGCGAGGGGAACAGTTCGTAGTAGGCACGAAGCGTGCCAGAAGCGAAGACAACGCTTACTACAAACTCTAAAATCGATAACTCAACAGTTTAATCATCGCACCATCTTGGGGCAAATCTGAAGGTTTCAACATCAACGTATCACTGTTCACCCGACTGACAGGCATTCCCTCCATCACCGTTAAAAACTCATCCACGGGTTCAATCCCATAATCCCCTTGACAGGTTTCATCCGCTGCTTGGGTACGGAAATGAGTTGGGATGACCAACTTCGGATTCAATACCGCGATCGCGTCTTTCGCCTCCCTCGGATTATAGGCTTTAATACTGCCACCCACAGGCACAAATGCCACATCTGGACGCCCCATGAGAATTTTCTGCTCAATTTCAATCGGTGCAGCTGCGCCACCTAAATGGAGCAGTTTAATCCCGCTTTGCTGCCATTGCCATGCCACATTATTCCCCAATCGGCGTCCCCCGTAGCGATCATGAGGAATACTAATTCCTTGGAATCGAATCCCCCCAATTTGATAAACTCCCGGTTGAAACAGGATACGCGGATTTCCTGGCAATCCCTCAGCCGCCCCTTCATCCAACAACTGAGAACTAATTAAAACCAAATCCGACTCCACTTTCGGTGGACGATAACCTGCGGTACAGCCGACTGTCCGAAACGGATTCACCAAAATCCGCATCCCTCCACCTGTAAACAAAAAGCAGGTATGTCCTAACCACTTAACTGTCAACGTTCCACTCGCCGACTGCGCCTCAGCCGACTGAAATTGTGAAGCCAATGTCGTTGCCAAAGTGCCAAGCACCCCTGCACCCACGTAGCGCATCAACTGTCGCCGTTTCATCGTTAGTTAATCAATACTCCTCAAACTTAAGCTAGAACCATCGGGTTTTGAGTCGATGCTGGAAGAGAAACGAGGAAATTTTGCAATAACTGTTTACCGCAATCGGTCAAAACACTCTCTGGATGAAATTGGACGCCTTGAAGGTGGGGATAGTTCCGGTGTCTCACCCCCATAATTGTGCCATCTTCCACCCAAGCGGTAATTTCCAGCACGTCTGGACAGGTGTCTCGTTCAATTACCAGACTGTGATATCGAGTGGCGATAAAGGGATTGGGCAAATTCTGGAACACACCGACGCCTGTGTGGTAAATTTCCGAGGTTTTGCCATGCATCAACAGGGGGGCGGAGATAATGGTTCCGCCAAAGACTTGACCAATACTTTGATGACCCAGACAAACGCCTAAGATGGGTACAGTTGCACCAAGTTGGTGAATTAACTCACAAGAGATCCCGGCATCATCCGGGCGTCCGGGTCCTGGGGAAATTACTATCCCATCGGGATTTAACTGGCGCAGTTGATCTAGGTCAATTTGGTCATTGCGGTAAACCTGAATATCCGTGGCAATCGGGAATGTGAACCCAAGTTCCCCTAGATACTGCACCAGATTATAGGTAAAACTGTCGTAGTTATCAATGACAACAATCAAAATTTACACTCCTGGGTAGCTTACCCTAACCACGACAAACCATTACACTGTAATTTAAGTTAAAAAAATAGCTTAACGTATCAGTAACAGAATACGAGTCACCAAGGGCGGTAAGAGTAGAGAGCCAGCAACGAGTAGGGCTGCGATCGCGGAAATGAGAACAGCACCCGCCGCACAGTCTTTGGCCACCTTTGCCAGCTTATGATAAGACTGCTTAACCGTTAAGTCAACCACCGCCTCAACTGCCGTATTCAGCAATTCCAGGGTCATCACTAGCCCACTGGTCAAGCCAATCACCGCAATTTCCACAGGCGGCAACTTTAACAAAATCGCCAAGCTTATTGCTACTGTGCCAATCAGGGTATGAATACGGAAGTTCCGTTGGGTGACAAAGGCATAGCGAACTCCCGCCCAAGCATATTTAAAACTAACCATTAGGGTTGGGGCAATGCACCAAGCCAAGTCGCGTTTGAATCTCTGATTCGGGTCGGACTCTGGCGGGTTTGGCAGTGACAAGTCATGCACTATCGACCGGGAACCGGGAACTAGGTATTGAGAGTTAGCAGAATGAGTATTGTGATAAACCATAGGGATTGAATTCCATTGCTAGTGATGAACTGACACTGAATCCAGTGTCATTATACGGGTAACGTCAAGTTGACAATCTGGAGTAAAGCCTGCTGCTGGTTTAGCATTCGCTGCAAGCTTTCCTCGTCCGGATGATCCCACCCTAAAAGATGTAGCAACCCATGGGTTGCTAACCAAGCCAGTTCTATTGTTAAGGGATGACCCTGGTGTTGGGCTTGGCGATAAGCGGTTTCCACTGAAATGACTAAATCGCCCAGGTAGACTGATTCAGCCGCTTGCATGTCTGGAGGTATCTGAGGCGAGTCTACCTCTAATGCGGCGAAGGCGAGTACATCAGTGGGTTGATTTTTGTGGCGGAACTGAGTATTCAGTTCCTGAATTTCTGGGTCATCAGTCAGGCGTAGTGTCAGTTCATACGTCGGCGCTGGCGGACTCTCTAGGTGCAGTGTTTCTAGCCATTGGCTGAACCAATGTTCCCAAGTAGAGGTGGAAATAGGATTCGTCAGGGAATTCGCTTCCGGAGTCGCTGACTGGGAGGCTTCAAAGAAACAATCCTGCACTATTAGTTCGATATTCACTTGTGCCGCCTCTGGTGTGAGATGAGCTATGGGAACGTTAACGAGTCAGGTAAGCTAAACCAATCAGCACAGCTAATAGACCCACAGTGGTTAGAAAAAAGTGTTGTAGGGATTTGCCTCCTTTACGCACCATGTTACGCATGGCTAATTTCACGTAACTAGGTTTCGGTTCATTCAAAGCGGCGTTGGCTGGTGTTGGCTGTTCAGCAAACGGCGGCTTCGCTGTATCTGGAGGTGTTGAGGATTGACTCATCAGTAATGGTGATTTGACGCTAAAAACTATTTTATCGCCTTTCTTTACAGAATGTAACAAATTGAGATTCGTAATTATTCGTGATTATTCGTCATTTGTCAGGGAACAGGGAACAGGGAATTCTAGAACTCAAAATTTGGTCAGGGCGGGTTTAGTCGCATCTGGGTGATCAAGAAACGATAATAGTCTCTCCCCGCCCCGACACCCCACACCCGACACCCCACACCCATTTTCATTACGTCAATTGATTTTCCTGACGCAGGTAGGCTTCGATAAAGGGATCAAGCGTCCCATTCAGGACATCATCAACGCCTGTGGTTTCCACATTCGTCCGTAAGTCTTTCACCAATTGGTAAGGATGGAAGACATAATTACGAATTTGGTTTCCCCAAGCGGCTTCAACCATATCGCCTCGGATTTGGGCAATTTCCTGGGCGCGTTGTTCTTGGGCAATTACCAATAGCTTGGCTTTCAGCAGGGCGAGGGCTTTTTCCTTGTTTTGGAGTTGCGATCGCTCCTGGGTACAGCGCACGGCAATGTCTGTGGGAATATGCTTCACCCGAACAGCGGTTTCCACTTTGTTGACATTTTGACCGCCCTTACCCCCAGAACGAGAGGTGGTAATCTCTAAATCCGTTTCAGGTATATCTAGGTCTACATCCTCGTTCAAGATGGGCATAACCTCAACCCCAGCAAAACTGGTTTGCCGTTTCCCGTTGGCGTTATAGGGAGAAATTCGCACCAGTCGGTGAGTTCCTTTCTCAGCTTTCAAATAGCCATAGGCGCGGAGTCCCTGAATTTCTAAGGTGGCTGACTTAATCCCCGCTTCATCCCCTTCTGAGAGTTCTGCCAACTGCACTTTATACCCTTGGCTTTCTGCCCAACGGGTATACATCCGCAACAGCATTTCTGCCCAATCTTGGGCATCCGTTCCGCCCGCCCCAGCATTAATCGCCAGTACCGCGCCATTGGCGTCATAGGGACCCGATAGTAACTGTTCTAATTCCCAACGGTCAAGTTCGCGATTCAGCTTGACTACATTAGTTTGAGCTTCTTGCAGCAATCCTTCATCGGTTTCCAATTCCAGCAATTCCAGAACCGCTTTCGCATCCTCTAGATTACTTTTCCACTGCTGGTACTGCTGGAGATTCAATTTCAGGTCATTCAGCTTTTGCAGGGTTCGCTGAGCGAAGGTTTGGTCATCCCAAAAATCCGGTTGAGCCGCTTGTTGCTCTAAGTCTTTAATTTTGGCAGTCAGTGCAGGTACGTCAAAGATAGTCCTGGGTTTTTCCCAGGCGAAGGGACAAGGTTTCGACTTCGCGTTTAATCTCTAAAACTTCCATGTTTCTTGGTTCTGGTACTTTACTACCCTTTTTCAATTTTACTCAGAAAATTTAATTACATCAGACCAATGACAAATATCCCACGCTTAAAAAGGCGTGGGATAAGGTGAGTCAATTAGTCGCGATTAAAGGCAATCAGCAACCGCAAAATAAAGATAAACAGGTTGATGTAGGTCAAGTACATCGACAATGCGGCTGGCAGATACTGATCATTGCGATAGGTGCGGGGCAAGATGTAAAAATCCACCACCGCCGCCCCGACAAACAGTAAAACGCCAATCCCAGAGATGCCAATTTCTAGCCAGCTCGGGGTATAGACGCCAAAAAAGCTTAAGACGAGCTGACCCACCAACACCACCAACAAGGCAATGATACCCAGTTGCACGGTTTGGGTTAACGCCATCCCATCTTGGTCGGAGAGATTCGAGCCAATTTGACGGGCAGCGACAAACGTGACACCACAACCCAGGGCGGCGATGCCAATTCCTGGAATCCCTACCCCTGACGTGCCGAGGGCAACAAAGACGATACCACTGAGGGTGTAGCCTGATAGCAGGCTATAGGTTGCCAACAGAGGCAATGCTGCACTGTTATTGCCTTTCTCCGCCACACCACGAGCGACGAAGAATAGGACTAATTCAGCAATCAGGGCAACCCAGAAGGTAGGCATGAATAACCCTGGGTTGGTGGCAAGGACATTCAAACCACCATAAGTCCCGACAGCCGTTAAAACCAATCCACCGCCGACATAGGGCAGGGCGTTGGCAATGACATTGGGTCCGACTAGGGCTTGACCCTGGGCATTACGCATGGCTTGGCGAAAGTTACTCGTGTTACTCATGAAAACTCCTTGTGTAACTTACGTCATGATTTAACCAGATCCGGTAAAAATGCTCCCGTCGTAATCTTCGATTTGACGGTGAGATGAATCTTGAATGAAAGCAGATTGACTTTCAACAATAGTATACTACACTTTATTAGAGGATGGCATTACAAATATTTTTCAATACAATTATGTTAATTTGAGCAGTAAAAATTAAAGGAAATAAAACAAAAGAATACCGCAATAAGTAAACTGCAAAACATATTTTCAGCAATAAGTTTACTTGGACACTGGACTGGAAGGTTAAGCTGTCACGTATTTAAATTGGGAATAGGTAGCAAGCCAGATGCTCGCATTACAATCCTCCTTCCCTTCTGCCCTCTGCCCTCTGCCTTGTCTTCTGCCTTGTCTCAACCGATAGTGTAAGTATTCCACCGGACATGATATTAACGGCGCTGATTTTTCTCTCTAGGATTATCTGGCTGGAGTCTCTAATATTGAAGTTGCTTTAGCCTTCACCAAAGTCTTTTTACCTGACTTGGTTGAACATGAGGGGGATATTTTTTTATCGGAAGCCTTTAATTTAGAAATTTACGAGCAGTGGAAAGCACTATTCGGAGATAATATTGCCGCGATTGAGCAGGTAATGAACCATCAGCATATTGATGATTTACTCCCTGGTTCAGAATCTGCTGCAATTGATAACTTATTTTATTTGGGTCAAGTAATCAAACAAATGTGGGAAAATCATCTCAAGTCACTGTATCCAAAGTCTAAACCAAGAGACAGGACTTTAAACTCTCCCCATTAATGTAGCTTTGTCGTGTGGGTGTTTCGCTCACAATGCGAACAACCACCCACACGACTCATCAACTCAAGGTTGACACACTCCTTTGTTAGGCGTCACTTTCGATGTAGATAAACAGAAGTCCCATCAGTACAGCAGGCATCAGCCAACAGACGACAGGAATCAGAATCCACGGTAAGAACGAAGCTGCATAAGAACCGGTCATGTCAAATTGTCCTATCTAAATTTACAAGAGTTCAAGACAAATATTACTCAATGAGCGAACCCAATGGGTTAGTTATTCACAAAACCCCGGAAAATGGCATCCACAGTCTCAAAATTCTCTAGGAGGAAGTAAGCCACGAAAGCGCCTCCCATACCTCCAACAAAGAATCCACCTGCAAATTCGCTCCAGCCTTCAGACGTTTTGAGTCGTTCTGTACCCGGAGCGCTTTCGGCAGCGCTTTTGAGCGAGACTAATCCCCAAGCTGCCATTCCAGCGGTTCCCAGTAGCACGATAACCAAAGCAGTGACTAAGCCGCCTAGATAACGGGCTTCTGGGTAATCCCGCAGTGCGCCAAACACAACTTCAGGACCCACTAAGAAGTAACCATGAGCCATGCCAATTTCCAAACCTCGCAGGAATGGGGATAGCCCTTTGCGGTACGCTGGCAGGTTGCCAATGAATGCTTTAGTAAACGCCGAATCGCTGATCGGAGTCGATAAATGACCCACAAAAGGGTCTCCCGCGTAGGGTTTTACCATTTCCATATCTCTTGCATCTGCCATCTAGATGTTGCCTCTCATTCTGAATGTTTACAAAAATACCTGACTTAACATTGTAAGCAGAGAGGGGTAATCCCATGGCACAATCTGGGAAGACCTTTAAAAAACTTCATCAAATTAGTTATAGCGTAAGGATATAACACTGCCGTGTCTCTAGGGAGTAATCGGCGCGAATCATCATCTGCGTCCACTGACCAAAACCCCTGACTTCTTGGAGAAATCAGGAATCTAGCTTGCACAACTATGGTTATATGTCAAGACATGAGCTAGATGTCGGTCGTTCACTAGAGTGTAGTATTTTGAAAAAAACAGTCATCTCAAGAGTCAGTAAATGAGACAAATCTTCAATCAACTATACAAAAACCTGAAACGTCTAATACTACCGCTATTACTGGGCGTTTTAGTTAGCGGATTGGTAGCTACACCTGCCAACGCCACAGGCGTTTACCAAATGCCCAACGTCAACGCGGGTGAACCAACGTGGGTGATTGACCAGGCTGATGTCCTCAGCCGCCTGAGTGAAGGCAAGTTGAGCAAAAACTTGGAAGACTTAGCCGAGAAAACCGGCAAGGAAGTCAGATTTGTGACAGTTCGCCGTTTAGACTACGGTGAAACCGTAGACAGTTTTGCCAAAGCCCTATTTAAAAAATGGTATCCGACACCGGAAGCCCAAGCGAATCAAACCTTACTGCTAATCGATACTGTGACGAATAATACTGCCATTGTTACCGGGGAAGACGTCAAGTCAATCATGCCCGACGACATCGCCGAGAGTGTCGCCTCGGAAACAATGACAGCCCCCTTACGGCAGGGTAACAAGTACAATAAGTCTTTTTTAGAGGCTAGCGATCGCTTAGTGGCTGTTCTATCCGGTCAACCTGACCCCGGTCCTCCGGTTGTCGAAGAAACGGTTCAGGTTGAAGGCACATTTACCAGTGCCGAAGAAACGGACACCAAAAACTCAACCATCTGGGTTGTTGTCTTACTGGTTGTCGCCACAATAGTACCGATGGCAACCTACTTCTTTTATCAGGGCTTCTCTGGTTAAGTTGGTCATTTGTCCTTTGTCCTTTGTCATTTTTTACTGTTCCCTGTTCCCTGTTCCCTGTTCCCTGTTCCCTGTTCCCTGTTCCCTGTTCCCTGTTCCCTGTTCCCTGTTCCCTGTTCCGGCACTAATCCTGAACATACTCCTGTCCCGTAATTAAAGCATACTCAGCCCGCATAAACTCCCGTCCTAAATAAGCCGCATGATCCAACATCGTGACTGGACAGGGCTGGGTTTGCTCAAAAATAACCACACAAAGTTCCTTGGCGGTTCTACCTGTAAACACCTGAGTATGCGTGCGTTCCACCTTACCTCGTGCGGGAATCGGTTTACCGGTTTCGGGGTCAACGGCTAAACCGCGATCATCAATCACATTGGTGAAATGTTTGGCACAAATTAACCGTGCATCCCGGTCGAGGTAGATAATAAAATATCCACCGGGATCAAGTTCAATTTCCCGTTTAGACAGTTTGTCATCAATAGTACGCAGGTCTTCTGCTGTTTGGTTCATCTTGTCTTGGCTCAATGCGTCCCTTCTTGAATAGTATCGTGTTTAGACCGTTTAAAGCAGGCAGAGGGCAGGAGGCAGAAGCATCTTATGGCAATTGGAAAATTAAGACCCCTGCCAATTGTACTGAGGTTCGGTTAAAAACTGGGATACTTTCATCATGCATCATCCCGTGACAATCAATCCTGAACCAAAAATTGAATGTCTCGTTTGCTAAACGGTAAATCGTTATTAATTGCGTCGATTTCTTCCTGTTCCATTTCATTCACCTCACCAATATAGTGGCGCAAAATTTGCATCAGGCGTTGATTATAAAATCGGTGCAGACTGTGATTCGGTGTCGCGGGAAATCCTCGTCGCCGCTTATGGCGTCCTCCAGCACCTGGATCAAACATCTTAATCCCATTCGCGATCGCCCATTCTATCGGGGTGTAATAACACGCATCGAAATGCAGGCAATCATATTCCTCAAAACAACCCCAATAGCGCCCATACAACTGATCACCCTTATTAATACAAAACGACATCCCCACGGGATGTCGGTGATCATCGTCTCGATAAGCCGCCACCAATACCACGCGATGGCGATAGTCGGGATACAACTGTTCAAAAAATTTGCGCGTCAGATACTTACTCCCCCAAAAAAATTTATCACAGGTGCTGCTATAAAAGTTATAAATCTGAGGAAATAGGGATTTGGGAATATCATCCCCGACTAAAGGAATCAAACGCAGTCCGGCTTTAGTCACCGCTTTACGTTCCCGCTTAATATTACGGCGCTGGTTGGCGTTAAAGATACTCAGATAATCCTCAAAGCTACTAAACCCTTTATTCTGCCAAATATAACTGTGATGCAACCAGCTTGTAAAACCATGGCGTTCCATCACCTGTCGCCATTCAGAGTCAACAAAGAGAAAATGACAACCACTAATTCGGTTATCCCCACAGAAGTGGTCAATGGCACTCACCATGATCTCGGTGAGTTCATCTTCATCTTCGCCAGGGGCGATTAAAAATCGGTAACCGCCTGCTGGGGTAAATGGCGTCATTCCTAACAGTTTGGGATAGTAGCGAACGCCTAAGCGATGGGATAGATCTGCCCATTGGTGGTCAAAGACAAATTCTCCATAGCTGTGACCTTTAATATACAAGGGTGCCGCCGCCATAAGCTGTCGGTTTCGCCACACCGTTAGGTGATGAGGCAACCACCCGGTTTTAGATGTCGCACTTCCCGATGTTTCTAAATTATTTAACCAGTCCCATTCTAGAAACGGTGTTTTCAGGGGTTGGGCTAGGGCATCCCAAGCAGCTTGGGGAATATCAGCGATCCGGTTAACCCAGGTAACGGAATAGTCAGTCTGTGGTTGGTGAACCATGGGGAAAATCTATAATTAGGTCTAGATCGGCATGGGTTAAAATGAACGGTGAGGATCGTTATTGTTATTTGTCATTAGTCCTTTGTCATTGGTAAGGGCTTGAGGGGTTATTTACATAAGTTAACATAGCAGAGTTTATTTTGACTGACCCTTCGCGACCTTCGAGGGCATGGTGCGTGAATTTGTCGGGGCGGGTTTAGGGACTAATATTGGTTGTTTTCCCTAGTAGAGACGTTGCATGCAACGTCTCTACATCTCCCCCATCCCTCAACAACCGATAGTGCAGAAATAACTCGTGGTCAATCCTGTCAACCGCCAAAAGTTCTAAACGCTTCGCCAATTGCGGCGAAAATCCAGACCCCTCCACTGGCGTTGGGGCGGCTGCACCTCCTAAAATCAGGGGGCAAACCGTGAACCAGAGTTCATCGATTAAATCAGCAGCAAATAGAGACGCCACTAATTCACCCCCTCCTAAGACGGCAAGCCGTTGGATGCCCAATTGGTTTAGCTGTTGATAAGCGTCATGCCAATTCATCCCATCGTTAGAGGCATTCACAACCAAAATTCGCTTAAAATAATCAGACTCATCCTGCCATGATTTAGCCCCCGCCTCTGTCGTCAACAGCCAACGCGGCACGTTTTGGCGAAAAAAGCCTAATTGCGGATCGAATTGAGCTAGACGGGAGCAAACAATCTGCACAGGTTGGATGGGTAAGCCCCGTTGTTGACGCTGTTGCTGTAACTGGGGATTTGAGACACTACGGGTGGTACCATAAGCCCGGAGAGTCCCTGCACCGAACAACACCCCATCAGCCAATGCCACCTGGTTTTCCAGATGGGCTTGATCCGCAGGCGATGAGAATCGGGCAGGCGATCGCGTCACGTCCGCAATCTTGCCATCGGCACTCATTGCCAGAACCACTGTGGTATGGGGTCGATTGATAGCAGACGTTTCCGGCATAGTTGTCTAAGCAATTAACCCAATAATTATCTGTATATCTGCCACTCTATCAAAACAATCGAAAGAGCTTGTGAATCGTTCTAGGATAGAGATAAGGGGTTTTCAAGGAAACTCGGTGACTCGTAAACTGTATTAACGATTACTCTTTCTACCACCTTTTCGTCTGCAATCACACCAGCGTATCTTATGGCTAAGCCAGGTCAATCCTCCTTTCGTCGTGTTTTGCTGTCACGCTTGTTGTTACTCAGCGTGCCAGTGTTGCTTTTAGGAGTTTATCTGACCTACCGAAAAGCACGCTCAACGCTTCTAGACACAGCACGGCAAAATTTGACCGAAAGCGCTGCGAGGAAAGGAGAAAGCATTCAAGAAAAAATCTCAGCGTTAAAAGCCAACTTACTGACTGCCAGCCAAGCCATAGTGCTGCAATCTCAGTCATCAACAGCCTATCAACAATTTATCAACCAACTGGCTCAACAACTTCCCACTCCGATCAATTGCGTGCAGTTAAGTGATATCCAGACTCAAGATATCGTGAGCAGTACCTGTGATCAATCCTTATCCGTCAGCCAGCAAGTGATATCACAATGGTCTAGCCAGGAAGGTGAGTTCTCTATAGATCCGTCTCAAATAGAGGTCACAGTGCTACCTTCGCGATCGCCCTCAACCCCTGCTAACACCGAAGCTGAAACCACCTCAAACAAAGCTCAACTTCCGATTCTGTTGAGTGCGCCCGTTTATAACGCCGAGGGTCAACTCCAATATGCTTTGAGCTTATGCTCAACCTTACTCGAGTCCAAATCTATCAAACCCGGTTCACTCTCTGGCGAACCCGGGGTAATTACACAATCAGGTAAGATTCTGGTGCATCCCATCGCCCAGCAAGTGGGACGGAATATCAACCAAGAATTCGATTCTGCCAGACTGCAGAGTTTGGTGAAAGACGCGATCGCCGGTCGTGAGTCCTTTATCCATCTTGCCTTTAGAGAGGATGGTCAGGAATACCTGGCTGGCTACACAGCGATTAAAAGTCCGATTAGCGATCAATCTGACCAGCAATGGATTATTCTGGCTGTTACCCCCTTAGAAAGTGCATTGAGCGGTCTTCAGGATATCCGCCAAGTTCTGTTTATCCTCACCTGTGGCTTAATTGCTGCCAGTATTTTAGCCACGCTATACATTGCCCGTGACCTTGCCCGTCCCTTAGAAAAACTCAGAGATTGCGCCCTGCATGAATCCCAGCTTCACTCGAATTATCGCATTCCTCATACCTTCAAAATTCGAGAAATTAACCAATTAGCCGAAGCCCTTGATGGCATGTTTGATCGCCTCAAACATTGGGCAGAAGAACTCGAATCTGCCTGGAAAGAAGCCCAAGCCGCCAACCAGCTTAAGAATGAGTTTCTGGCTACAACATCTCACGAATTGAGAACTCCACTCAATGGTATTATCGGTTGCCTGCGTCTGGTCAAAGATGGTTTTTGTGATGATCGCGAAGAAGAACTCGACTTTTTACAACGAGCCGATGAAGCGGCTATTCACCTGCTGAATATTATTAACGATGTTTTAGACCTAGCAAAACTTGAGTCAGGTAAACTTGCCGTTGAAATTGAACGGATCAATCTACGTCAACTGCTGGATGAAGTCATCCACTTACAGGCAATCTCGATTAAATCGAAGGGACTCGAATTCAATACAAAAGACTTGCATGAAAAACTTCCCGTTCTTGCCGATCCCGCCAAACTGAAACAAGTCCTGATTAATATTATCGGCAATTCAGCCAAATTTACTGATTCGGGCAGCATTACAGTCAGTACCCGGATTGAACCAGCCACTGAACAGACCCAACCCTTAGTAAAGACTGATGATTCTACCTCAGTTGCTAATGTTTCCAATCGTTCCAGCAATGGGCAAATCACTGAAAATCAGGGAACTGGAGAGTTGCTTCCTGCACAAGTTGTTGTCACAGTTAAAGACACAGGAATTGGCATCGATCCGGCGCAACAGTCTAAACTCTTTCGTCCCTTTGTCATGGTAGATGGCTCAACCACACGCAAGTACAGTGGTACAGGTCTCGGTTTGGCGATTTCCCGCAACTTGATCGAATTGATGGGAGGGAAAATTACGCTCTTTAGTGCTGGATCAGGTCAGGGAACGACGGTAACTATTAGCTTACCCCTTGTCGAAACAAAGGGACAGGATACGGATGAGCAACTTGACAGTGAGCCGCCCGCTCAACTATCAACATGATTGCCTCAATCTCAGGAGTAAATTGACGAGATTAATGGCGAATTAATAACGGATTAATAGTTTACTATATTCATATTTAAAGGAAACATTTTCAATGATTAATTAGAGGTGTATTTAACTAGCGTTGATTTCCGATTCCCTATGTCTTTGCTGTATGAAGATGTTGTCTTTCCTGAAGATAATCCAGAAGACACGCTTATTAACAGAGAAAATTGAGGTCGAAAGTTTTTCCCGACACCCCACAGCCGACCCAATTTTTTAAGTTGTCTGTCATTCCGCTAACTGGGGAACCTTAATCGGTGTTCCTCCTTGGTGGAGAGACTGGGATAGACAACTGAGAATGTTGACCAGTTGAGCCGCTACCCAGCCGGAAGAGACTGATACAGGTTGATTATCGCGGATGCTCTGCAAAAAGCGATCGCACACTTGCGCCAAGGGTTCACGACGCTCGATTTCGATGACTTCCCGCCGCAAACCCGCAGGCGTAAACACGTCTCCACTTTGCTCGAAATACCCATGCTGAAGCGTTAGGGGCGCATCATTTTGCATCTCATCAAAAATCAACGTTCCTTGACTCCCCACTACCCCCAGACGCCGTTGTTTATCGGGGTTGAGCCAACATAAGTGAATATATGCCTGAAAACCCGTTGGGTACGTCAAAATAACGTAAACAAAATCGGCTAAATCATGTTCCTGAAGAAGGGCGGGTGGAGTGACATTATCCGTTAAACCCGCCCCTACAGATCCCTCTTGCCGTTGTAACCACACTCGTCCCGTGGCTTGAACTTGCACCGGTTGTTCGCCTAACCAGGTATTGAAGATCGCGATATCATGAATGGCTAAATCCCACAGTGCATCGACATCCTGACGCACAGGTCCTAGATTCGTCCGAGCCGCGTAGCCATAGCGCAAGTCTCCTAAACACCCCGATTGCACCACCGCTTTACCCTGCTCAACAGCCGGATGAAATAAATAGGTGTGATCTACCATCAATTGGCGCTGCTGTTGACGGGCTAAATCAGACAACTGTTGGCATTCAGCCGCATCGAGTGTCAACGGCTTTTCGGCTAGCACATGAAACCCTTGCTGTAGGGCATCTTGAATCAAGGCATAATGAGTCACCGCCGGCGTCGCGATCACCACCGCCTCGCACTCTATCTGGGATTGTATCGATTGCCAATTGTCTGTTAGAACCACATTATCATTCAGGTTCAACCGTTCTTTAAGCTGAGTTAGGCGTTCCCTAGAGGAATCAACTACCGCTACCAGTTGGGCATCTGGATGTGACGCGAAATTCCGCACCAAATGCGTACCCCAGCGTCCTGCTCCCAATACGGCAATTTTAGTCTTCATAGCAATTTTGAATCTGTAGGGGCGGGTTTCACTATTATCGTTTTTTTTCACCCTGATGTCACGATGACGTAGCTTGCTTCTTTTCGGGAGCGAGTAGGACTAATGACGAAGGACAAATGACGAAGGACTAATCACCAATCACTGTAGCCAAAGCTGCTTTAGCGGCGGCTTGTTCTGCCGCTTTTTTAGAGCGTCCTTGTCCTTCACCCAATTGTTGACCTTGAAACCAAACTTGGGCAGTAAAACGATTCTCGTCTCCCTCAATGGGATTGGTTTCAGTAAGGCGATATTCGGGTAAAGATTTATAGTGAGCTTGAGTCCATTCTTGCAGAGCATCTTTATAGTTTTGGCGGACAGGATCTTTAAGAATGTCTTCAGTCAATCGCTGAAAATGAGGATCAAGCCAAGGACGAATTAATTCTAAGGTGTGGGTACTCAGATAGAGTGCGCCGACTATCGCTTCAAAGGCGTCAGCCAGCCGTGACATCTCACCCCTAGGATCAGCCGCTGCGCTGGGAGCTAGGAGCAAGTATCGTTCCAGTCCATACTCTTGAGCCAATTGAGCCAAGACGCGATCGCTCACCAACACAGAACGAATTGCCGCAAAATCACCGACTGAAGCATTGGGATAGGTTTCAAATAATAACTCTGAGGCAGCCATTCGCACCACCGCATCCCCGACAAACTCCAACTGATCATAGTTCATATCACGGGACATACTGGGGTGAGTTAGCGCCAAATCCAGCCAATTCCATTGAACGGGCGCATTGTCAAGTAATCCGAGCTTCTGCACCAATTTTTGCAGTTGTTTTTGTCGTCTGGGGTCAATGGTCATCGAAACAACGGATTAGTAAGGGGATAGACGGAACCCCCTGTCATTTATGTATGGGGAGGAGTCCATGACGAGAAGGGAGAGAGTCGGACGTAAGCCGGGTTCTGTTCTCCTAAATTACTAGGAGGGTGGTTATCTATCTGGGACGCCTGTTACCAGACGCCTCTAGCGGCTCTTTAAGCAGGAACTGGTAAAAGACCAACCGTAGTTCCTAACGACCTTGCACCCAACCGGGGTTTACCGAGCCAGCACCTCTCGATGCTGCTGGTGCGCTCTTACCGCACCTTTGCACCCTTACCAATTCATCTTATCTCCTTTGTCTGATGTCCTTGGTTCTAGACCTAAGACTGGTGACTGATAACGAATTGGCGGTATGTTTCTGTGGCACTATCCTCACGGTTGCCCGCACTGGGCGTTACCCAGCAAGTTTGGTCTTTCGGGAGCCCGGACTTTCCTCAGATTCACCGCTAGGGTAAATCCGCAACCACCTGCGCCGACTCTCTCCTTAGTGATCTATTTTAATCGCCGATAAGGTAGAAGCGTGCGATCACTCCCATCGGGAAGTCTTCTTCCCCATCTCCCCCATCTCCCTCATCTCCCCCAGCTCCCCCTCACCACAACACTCATTCAGCAACCCCTAATTATTTAGGTTGTAAGGCGAGAACCAGTGCTTTTTGCCAGGACAGATTTTTGGCGATGAACTGACAGCGTAGGTTGCAGGTACGTCCTTTTGTATTTGCTTCCGATATCTTTAAGAATAAACGCAAGTAAAAATAGTCGTTTTTGTCAGCCGCTGCTTGTAGGTTTTTAGGGGCAAAAAGAGGAGCCCCGATCTTTTCATCGCTAATCTCTTCTTTTAGGGTTTGACCAGGCAGAATTGTACTCGGTGATTGAGAGGCTGCCTCATTTTTGCCGGGAATCACGCGGATGGCTCGCCGAATGCGCTTATCAAAATCACTGATAAAACACTGTTTCCAATCAATTTCTACGAAAACATCTTTGGATTTATTTTCAATACTCATGGATAATCGTTTCAGTTCATCCAATTCGTATTTATCGGCAAAGGAAAATTTTACGACTAGAAAATCCTGTAGTTGATATTTTGATAACTCTTGATTTAGATAAGCTGCATCGGCTTCAAATTTTACCAGCTTATCTAAGGACTGAAATGCTTGGTTCAAGACTAAGGCAACAACAATAAAATAAACGGTTAAAACTAATATATTTCGGGGTAATTCTGTCACAAAATCCATAAATTACAAGACTCCGAATTAATAAACAAAAGCAAGCAAACCCATGATCTGTTATTAGTGGTCAGCACTCAACCTTAATCATGTTTGGCAAAGCGAGAATCCTCGAACCAGCCGCGACGCCAGAAAAAGAAGCATAAAGACGCCGCGATCGCGATCATCACGCCCCAACAGATAAAGTATCCCCAACGCCAGGTTAATTCTGGCATATATTGGAAGTTCATCCCATAAACCCCAGCGATAAAGGTGATGGGAATGAAAACCGTTGACATTACGGTCAAGACTTTCATCACCTCATTCATTTTATTGCTGACGGAGGACAAGTAAACATCCATTAAACCTGATGCTAATTCCCGATAGGTTTCTACCATATCAAGTACCTGAATCGTGTGGTCATAACAGTCCCGCAAATAAATGCGAACATCTGAACTAATCAAATGGCTACCGTCGCGAATTAATGCATTAATCGCACTGCGTTGGGGCCAAATTGAACGGCGTAATGCCAGTAATTCCCGCCGAACCTGGTAAATTTTCTCCAGGGTTTGGTGATTAGGGTTGAGAATCACTTCATCCTCTAACGCTTCGATGCGTTCCCCATAGTCTTCCAGTACCGGAAAAAACCCATCAATGATCGCATCTAAGAGCGCATACGCCAGATAATCCGCACCCGCTTGCCGTATTTTACCTTTATGTCCCCGAATTCGAGCGCGTACTGGTTCAAAACAATCCCGTTCTGGTTCCTCCTGAAATGTTAGCAAATAGGATTTCCCTAAGACAAAACTCACTTGCTCAATCCAAAACCCATCTTCTGTGGGTTTAGGCATGACCATCTGGGATATAATTAGTAACTGGTCGCTGTAATCCTCCACTTTGGGACGCTGCGGAACATTAACCACATCCTCCAATAGCAAGGGATGTAACCCTACAATTCGCCCCAAGCCTAATAAAATATCTTCACTGCCTAACCCTTGAATATCCAGCCAAGATACGGAGTCACTTGTTAGGTAAGGAGTACAGGCGTCTGCGGTTAAATTGGTTACACGATTGGCGTGGCTTTCGTTGTAGTCAATCAGAACGATGAATGACGGACAAGCATCTTCATCAATGCTTAAGGTTCCCGGTAAACTCCCTGGCTCATCATAGAAATACTCAAATAGATCTTCGTCATCATCGTTATCATTGGATCTTGTGGCTAACCTGCCCCCTGGAGAATGGCGTTGTGTCATTTAGCGCTCCTGAGTGTTTATCCTTAGGGTAAGGATTATTCCGTGACTTGGCACAAATTCATTTTAATCCATTCAACTTCTTGTTTTAATCCCTCAGTATCCATCCAACCAACATATCCAGCAAATTTACAGTCATTTTTATCATCATAAACATAAACATGATGCACTTGAATAGGATTGACAACGAGGTATAGGATTCCACTACTATCTGTGAAATTGAGCGGCTGTAAACTTCTATCGATCGGACTATCTTTGGTAAAATCCAACATTTTCTTGGTCATGCCGCGAACTTTATATAAACGATTAATCACATCTCGGATAATTCCTTGACTCCCCAGAATATTAGACGTAACTATATTAGCAGTTTGGGAACAATGCCAATAAGAACCATGAGCATCAGCGACACCTAATGCCAGTGCTGCTTCAAGTTGACCAACAGCACGGGCAGCTTTTTCAGCTAGATTGGCATCAGTCGAGATATATTCATCTCGAAAATAAAGGTTATCAGAGGGTTGGAGATTTAAGCTTGATCGCAGCGGATAAGCAATCAAATCTGAGGAATGAATGATATTGCGCCATCTTAGCGGCTGGTTTGGATAACGATTGGCAAATTGTTTAAGTTTGTCTGGACTAACCTCTAACATCATATTCAGGAATAAAATGGGTGATCCCATTGTTGTTATGCTCTTGAGATGTACTTTTCTGATGTTTCCAGACTCGCTCAAGCCATGAATCATAGCTCGAATATCATGAGCTGGATCTTCAGGGCTGAATCTCTCGGAAAATAAGATATCCCATAGGATAACACTTCCCAGCGAGTGGGTAATGATATGGAGTTCTGTTTCTTCAGGATTCTTGGTCAGAAAATCGGCTAGCTGTTGAGCAATCAGATTTCTGATAGCAGCACCTCGTTCAGGATTTAGATAACTTAAAAAATCTCCACCGAACTCTGATAGGAATCCTTCGCGAAATTCTCGATAACGGAAAATATCATCTGGGCTAGTTTGGGGATATTCTCTCCTAAGTTCTTGCAAGTCTTGATGAATACAGTTCCATATCTTGCCAACATCCTTTAGAACATTTGCCCAAAAACAAGAATAAAAATGAGGACGAGATTCTCCTAGTTGATCAAACTCTTCCTGAATGAGACGTTGTAGTGGCTCGGCATATCTGACGTTGGACGTGGCAACACCGTGAATAAAAAATATGAGCATAGTTTAATCCTTATATGCCATTGTTTCATCCAGTATTACCCAAAAAATAGGCGATCGGCAAATCTAAAACTGTGGATGTCTACTCCGACAAATCCCCTGTAGGGGCGGGTTTAGCCGTTCACTTTGGATACTGTCGATAACATGTAGGTCAAAACCCGCCCTCTAATCCGTTCGTTGGTCAATCAATATAATCTTATTCATGACATTTATAGGCAGGGCGGGTTTTGTATTTCAGTTAGTATGAACTATCAAAGTTAATCCCTAAACCCATACCTACACATTAACCTAATCAATTTTGCAGGTCTAATTACCTCTTCCCCAATCAGCAATAATTAAATGCGCCGTTTGAGAAGAATGCCAATAGGAACCATGCAGGATTTAATCCTGATCTGTGATTACCTGATCCAGTGTTACCCAAAAAATAGGCGATCGGCAA
>NZ_JAVJUO010000212.1:0-17462 GCF_040220555.1 Coleofasciculus sp. C1-SOL-03 | reverse complement strand
GCACTACCGCCATTCCGCAACTTTAAGAAGTTGGGGTATTTAGCACGACCTGCCCAGAAATTGGTAAACGCTTTTTGCAAGTTCCTTGGGTCCCTGCTGCAATGGTACACAACTCACGTCATTAAGAAATTGCAAGTCTTCAAGCTTTTTCCAATCTGTCAGCATAGCGGATGTCTGTTTATAGTTAATCCGCTCTTGCCTTTCGTACCAACCTTCAGTCCGAGTATATAACGCCAAGTTGTAAACCAACCGAACACAACCCAACGTGCGGCGCAAGAGTTGCTCTTGTTCCGGCGTTGGGTAAAAACGGTATCGGTAGGCGCGTTGAGTCATAGCTCACATCGTACTACATTTCCTGTGAAAGCGCCAGCTTGACTTGAAAACGCGGCTTTCGGAGCATCGCTGAAAGCGAGGGTCGGAAAGCCGCGAAGATAGATGAATTCTTGCCTATTTAGGTTTCAGGTTAGATAGACTAACATAGGACGAGATATATCTAGAGTTCATTATTGCCGGACACAGCGCGATCGCTTGCGTCAGCGAACACAGGCTATAGCCTTGACAGCTAGTCCTTGGACTCAGCAATTATCCTTACAGCAGCTATTGAGTTAGCTGCTTAGTAGCGTCCGGCTAGCAGGTGTGGAGCAAGACCAACGAAATTTTTAAATAAACTTCCGAATGACCAGTATCAACCTATGAAAGACAACGGTGTCAGAACTAACAAGCAACTGCTGCTGATTGACGATGACCCTAATCTGATTTTGCTCGTTAAGGACTACCTAGAGTTTCGCGGGTATGAAGTGATCACGGCGGAAAATGGTCGAGAGGCGCTGGACGTTCTCGCTCAAGACATTCCCGACATGATCATTTGTGATGTGATGATGCCAGAGATGGATGGCTATGCCCTGGTTGAGTATGTTCGCCAAGATCCGCGCATGAACTGGGTTCCTGTCCTATTTCTTTCTGCTAAGGGACAAAGCAATGATCGGGTGAAGGGACTCAACACTGGCGCTGATGTTTACATGGTCAAACCCTTTGAGCCAGAAGAATTGGTTGCTCAAGTTGAATCGTCTCTGAGACAGGCTAGCCGCTTAACCACTCGCCCTCAAACACCTGGAGGAGAGCCACCGTCTAACCTTAAGGTTCCTGCCAATGTGGAATTAACACCAACGGAACTGAAGGTGGTACAGTTTGTGGCACGCGGATTGGCAAATCGGGAAATTGCTAAGGAGCTTAAGGTGAGCCAGCGCACGATTGAAAGCCATGTGTCTAATATGCTGGGCAAAACCGGATTACATAATCGTACTGAATTAGCACGTTGGGCGATTGAAAGTTGTCAAGTTTAGTTGTCACATTGGTCATTGGTTGACTCGCCCAGCTTTCAGACGTGCCATGGCACGTCTCTACAAGTTCCCCTAGCTCCCCTTAGTTCCATTTTGTGATTCATAGTTCGTTACAATTAAAACGATGAATCAAGGACAAATGAAAAAGGACAAAGGACAAAGGACAAATGACCGATGGCTGAACTTCCTCAAACCTTAGACGAAGCGATCGCTCAAGCTCGCGAAGCGACACAAGCTGCCCTCAATGATGGATACACTCGCCTGCAAGTCGAGTTAGTTTTTCCAGAGATTGCCCTGCAAGCCCAATCCATTGCATGGCAATTTACCCCGATCTTTGAACAGTATGGTTCGGGGCTAAAGGTTCTCTTTCCGGATGCTGGGGCGGCGGCACTCGCCCGTCGAGACTGGGGAGAAACCCCGTTTAAAGTAACAGACATTGGCACCAGTCGATCCCCTGTCGAAAGTAGGATTAAGCCAGAGGATGAGGCGTTTTTGATTGTTTCCCCCTCGGCGGTGGAAGTGAGTCAAGTGGAAAAACTCTGCAATTTGGCAGGCGATCGCCCCTGTATTTTACTCACGCCTCAGCTTGAAGATCTGAAAGTGGTGGGTATTGGCTACGCCGCTCGTCAACTCCGGGAACGGTTTCTCAATACCATCACCTCTTGTTACTACGTCCAACCTCTGGATGGGGCGGCTCTATTCCGGGTGTATCCGGGACTGTGGCAAATCT
Source organism: Coleofasciculus sp. C1-SOL-03 (assembly GCF_040220555.1). NCBI lineage: Bacteria > Bacillati > Cyanobacteriota > Cyanophyceae > Coleofasciculales > Coleofasciculaceae > Coleofasciculus > Coleofasciculus sp. C1-SOL-03. The sequence continues at coordinate 15,392 of NZ_JAVJUO010000212.1, read as the reverse complement.
GGCTGGAACAGGAAAATGCCTATCAGCTTATTGCTGAAGAACCGCAAAAACCTGTAGGAGATGCCATAGAACTGATTATTGCTAAAGTAACAGGTAGCGGTGACTCAGAAGACGTGCCTGCCCCCAAAAAACCAGGGTTTCTCTCTACACTACAGAGCTTTTTAGACGCATTGAGTCGTTAATCAAACATCTAAACGCTAAACCTCAAAAACCTACTATATCTAGCGTCTTTTTCGCAAAAATGTTGAAAAAGCGCTATCTATGCTATGATTCTAGACTTTATGACATCAATGTAATAATTGAAATTGCATAAAAAATTGCGATAGAGGGTGCAAAAACCGACCGTAAATCTTCCCTGGAACATGTCCAATGAATCCTTCTTGTGAGGAGAATGAGCCAAACCTATTCCATGGGGAAGCATCTCTCCAAGCCTTTTTCGATCTTTCTGCTGATTTGTTGTGTATCCGTGACAGTAACGGATATTTTAGAGAACTCAACTCAGTATGGGAAAAGACTCTAGGCTGGACGTTGGATGAACTGCGATCGCGTCCTTGGTTAGAGTTTGTTCATCCGGATGATATGGCATTCACCTTTGATATGGAGCATCAATGTCACACTCTCCCAGATAATAAAACCCCCATCCGCCTTAAAAATCGCTTTCGTTGTCGAGACGGAAGCTATCGTTGGCTGTCTTGGCGTTTGGGAACCTATCAAAATGATCTCAGCCATGGCATCGCCCAAGATGTCACCGGAAGCAATTGGCGAGGGAGTCAGGCATATCGCAAAGGAGTCCAGGAAACCGTTAAGCTACGCGATCAAGCGATCGCGGCGAGTAGTGTCGGCATTGTCATTGCCGATGCCCGGTTGCCAGATATGCCGCTTATCTATGTTAATCCTGCCTTTGAGAGAATCACGGGTTACTCTGACGCTGAAGTCTTGGGTTATAATTGTCGTTTCTTGCAAGGAAAAGATACCAGTCAGTCGGCAGTTGATCAACTCCGTGCGGCGATTAAAGCCGGAGAAAATTGCACCGTTACCTTACTCAATTACCGGAAAGATGGAACACCGTTCTGGAATGAGTTGACAATTTCGCCTATTTATGACGATAGAAATGACCTCACTCATTTTGTTGGAATTCAGTCGGATATTAGCGATCGGATAAAAGCGGAACAAGCCCTACGTTTAGAACAACAAAAGTCAGAACGGTTATTACTGAATATTTTGCCCCAGCCTATTGTTGACCAATTAAAACAGTTTGAGGGAAGTTTAGCCCAACAATTTACAGAAGCAACTATCTTATTTGCTGATATTGTCGGATTTACGCACCTTTCGGCTCAAATGTCTCCCTTAGAACTGCTTAATTTATTAAATCAGATTTTCTCTATTTTTGATAAATTAGCCGAAAAACATGGTATTGAAAAAATAAAAACGATTGGCGATGCTTATATGGCGGTGGCAGGTTTACCGATCGCGAATGATCATCATGCTGAAGCCATTGCTAACATGGCGTTGGATATGCAACAAGCCATTCAACAGTTTAAAACACCACAAGGGGAACCCTTCCAAATTCGCATTGGCATTAATACGGGTTTAGTAGTGGCTGGTGTAATTGGGATTAAAAAGTTCAGTTATGATCTGTGGGGAGATGCGGTGAATGTGGCATCTCGCATGGAATCATTGGGTCTTCCGGGAAAAATTCAAGTCACGGCGGCGACGAAAGAGCGTTTGCAGGATCAGTATGTATTTGAAGAACGAGGTGCGATCGCGGTTAAGGGAAAAGGGGAAATGACCAGCTATTGGCTTGTCGGGAAACAGGAGTTGTAGAGACGTAGCATGGCACGTCTGGGAGATGGGGAAGATGGGAGTTAATGCAAAATTCAGTCAGGGCGGGTTTTGTACTCCAGTTAGGATCAATTATCAATGTTAGTCCCTAAACCCGCCCCTACACACTCAAAACTATACTACAGTTGTTTAACATAAACGCGATCGCACCGCTTTGTCTCTACCCCTGTGGTGGGCTGATAACCGCTACTTTCATAAAGCTGGATGGCTTCTTTGAGAACGTTGGCGGTTTCAATCCAAATTTGTTGGAAACCCCGACTAGCGATTGCTTGTTCAAGCTGTTGCAACAAAAATTTACCCAATCCTTGCCCTCTCACCTCTGGAAGCAGGTACATTTTGCGGATTTCCGCAGCGTTTTCGCCACGTTCAACAGGATAATATGCCGATGTTCCCACAACTGTACCTTGGTATTCGATCACCCAAAACTCTCCCCCAACCGTTTGATAAAAGGTTTCGACGTCAACCACATCGCGATCGGCTCCCCTAGGTTCCCAGGTTAAGCCGTATTCTGACAAGACAGAACCAATCACCTCAGCGGCGGCGGCGCGATCGCGCGGTTCCCAGTCACGAATTAAAAAGTCACGGTAATAGGTTTTCATATAAGTACCTGGACATAAATTTTGTTTTCTGTACTAAGAAATGTTAACAAACATCAAACTTTGACTGTTCCCGGTTAAGAGTTTTCCAATCTCAACCGTCTTACACTAGATTAATGAACAATAAACCACAAATTGCAAATAATGCTCAACCTCTGGGATATTGCCGCGATCGATCAACATGCTCATAACCTACTGAACCCCTCCACCACAAAGCCTTATCCTTACACAGCAGCTTTTACGGAAGGGTATCATCCTGATATTATTAATCATCATGCCCGTTATAGCCTATTCTACCATCGTAGTTTACGGGATATTGCTCAACTTTTAGATTGTGAGCCAACAGAAGCTGTAATTCTTGAACATCGCAGGCAACTGGGGTTAGACAAACTCACGCAGAAATGTTTCCAGAGTTCTAACCTTGAGGCAGTTTTTCTCGATGATGGCTTTTTGCCCGATGATATTCTACCACTGGAATGGCATCAGCAATTTGTGCCTGTGCAGCGGATTCTGCGATTGGAATATCTGGCAGAAAAGCTGATTATAGAGTCAGACAATTTTAAGACATTTTGGGAACAGTTCCGCCGTCAGCTTGATCCACCATCGGCGGAAATTGTGGGATTTAAAAGTGTTGCCGCCTACCGAACAGGTTTAGATATTCAATGGACACCTAAGGAGTTTGCTAAACAACGATTTTATGAGATCAAGCCAACATCAAGTCAATCCTTACGCCTATCAGACAAGCCATTTATTGATTTCCTAATCACCCAAGCCCTAGAAATTGCTGGCAAATACCAGCTACCCATACAATTTCATACAGGGTTTGGTGACCCGGATTTAGATCTGCGCTTGAGTAATCCTTTGTATCTGCGATCGTTCTTGGAAGATAAACGCTGTGAAAATGTCCCCATTGTGCTACTACACGCGGCTTATCCCTATAGTCAGGATGCTGGATATTTAGCATCCGTTTATCCTCAAGTCTATCTAGATTTTGGATTAGCCGTTCCGTTTTTGAGTCATGCTGGAATGCGTCGAACGGTGCAGCAACTGTTAGAATTGACGCCAACCAGTAAACTGATGTATTCCTCAGATGCTCACAATATTCCAGAATTGTATTATTTGGGCGCAAAATGGGGGCGAGAAGTGTTAAGTCAGGTGTTAGATGGGGCGATCCAGGATGGTGATTTGACAGCGAAGGAAGCTGAGTCAGTGGCTGGTGCAATTCTCTGTGAAAATGCCCGAAAACTTTATTTTAAAAAGTCATAAATAATAAGCCCTTTCCATAGAATTGATATAGCGAGATTATATCTGTAGGGGCGGGTTTAGGGACTAACATTGATAATTGACCCTAACTGGAGTACAAAACCCGCCCTTTCCATAGAATTGATATAGCGAGATCATATTTGTAGGGGCAGGTTTAGGGACTAACATTGATAATTGCTCCTAACTGGAGTACAAAACCCGTCCTTTCCACAGAATTGACTCTATCCAACCTACTTGAATGGTTGAAATGCTACAACATCTTAAGAGGTGGAACCAGACTAAAATGCTAATATGCCTTCCCATAAGTTTCGTCGCCAGTTGCGTCAAGAAGCCCAGCAATGGCAAAGTGAGGGGTTAATTGATGCCTCTGTCTATGAACAACTTGCCCAACGCTACCAATTTGGGGAACTCGAAACGGCTTCCCGTAACCAATTTGTCTCGATTCTCCTGTTGATTGGCAGTATCCTTTTAGGTGTGGGCGCGATCGCCTTTTTCGCCGCCAACTGGCAAGTTTGGTCGCGAGAGTTGAAAGTGGCGTTACTCCTGCTGCTGTTTATTGGATTCAATACAGCAGGCTTTGTTCTGTGGCGACGTCCTCCGAAAGCAAGACAACGCCGTTTAGGACAAGTATTGTTGGTGCTTGGGGCGCTGATATTGGGGGTAAATATGGCGCTGATATCCCAACTCTTTCAGCAAAATCGACCCGCTTACCAATTGCTGCTGCTGTGGGGACTGGGTGTTTTAGGGATGGCGTATAGCTTGCGGCTAACTGGCTTAGGGATACTTTCTGCACTTTTGATCGGAATTGGATATATTCAGGGACAAGGACAACCGGAATTTTTGGCGATTGGAGAAATAGCTTGGCTACGGTTGATGGTACGATTTATGCCCGTCGTCGCTGGTGTGATGTTTATTCCCTTAGCCTACTGGTGCGGTTCTCGGTGGATATTTCGCCTCGGTGCGATCGCAGTGATTTATTCCTTGGAGGTGAACTTAGTACGCCTCAACGTTTTAGTCGCCCCCGCCTGGGTTAGCGCGATCGCTTGCGCCCTTCCGCCAGCATTATTATGGGGGTACACAGATGGGTTCTGGAGACGGTATCTTCCTCATACTAAGTCTTTCGAGAGTACAGCCCGCACACTTGCCGTTATTTTCCTCAGTCTCTTATTTTCCCTCTTATCGTTCTATTGGATGTGGAACGTCTCGTTTGTGCCATCTGCCAATAACACCTCTCATGTACCCTGGTATATTTTGGTCAATCTGTTTATCTTAGTCAGTGTAACAATTGGGGAATGGCTGCATAGGTGGCGTCAGTGCGATCGCACTACAGGCATTGTGGCATTCATGATTGTGATTAGCGCCATTATTCCCTATTGGCATCTCAGGACAGGTGCTTTAGATATCGCAGCGGTGTTAATTTTCAATTTACTCTTACTTTTCTTGGCTGTCGGTATCATCCGTAAAGGAATCACCCAAGCCCAACGACGCTTTTTCTGGGGAGGGTTAGTGCTATTAACGTTGCAAATATTAGGTCGGATGGTTGAATACAATACCGATTTATTATTCAAATCCCTGGTCTTTTTACTGTGCGGTTGCGTTATTATAGCAGCTGGGGTAACTTTTGAATACTATATTCGCGCTCAACACTCTAAATAGGGGCTGCTGAATAAGTGTTGTGGTGGGGAGAGGCACTAGGGAATAGGCTTTCTTGCAACAGTTTCAACCCTCTGTCGAGGGAAAATTTGGCGCTGACAGAGACGCCTCGACATTTATCCTAGTTAATCTAGAAGAGCTAACATTCTCAAGATAAATGAGTATTTAAAATGATAAATGACACGACCCCTTCTATTCCTTTCCGACGATTTGGTTTGACTCTATTATTCCAGACTGTGTTAATCCTGTCAGTTCCTGCCCAAGCGATTTATACTCATATCACGGGTAAAGTAATCATTTTGCAAACAGCTCCCTTAGAACCCTACAATCTATTGCGAGGCTACTCTCAAACCATGAGGTATGACATTTCTAGTCAAGAGCAATTACGTGGTTTACCAGGTTGGAACAGTTTACCTAAACAACAAAGTGATGACGACATCGTAACTTTTATTAAACCAGGAACTCACTTTTATGTGATTTTAGCTGAACCAATTTCACTCAGGTTGCCTGGACTACCACAACCTTGGGAACCGATTGCACTCAGCCTCGAACGTCCTGCCAATCTCAACAACAATCAGGTTGTTTTGAAAGGGATTGCCCAGCGGGGGTTAATTGAGTATGGACTCGAAAAGTATAATATGCCTGAAGCCGAACGGAATCAGATTAATGAGGATCTGCGAACAGCCAGACAAGCCAATCCCGAACCAACTCAACAAGTCCCTCCTATTGTGATGGAAGTTAAAGTTGATGCTTGGGGAAATGCCGTTCCAATTAGTCTTTGGGTGCGGACTGGTGAAACTGATCAACCAAAGATTCGCCAATATCGCCTCTGATTTAGTCATTCGTCTTATGTCATTTGTTCTTCATAGTGAAGGTTGTCGGTTGGGTTTCGACTTCGCTCAACCCCACAAAACCAAAGGCTAAATCCCTTACTATGCACTGTGTAACGCCCCGGCAATTGAATCAGGGCGGGTTTTGTTGATATGTTATCAATAAGTTAGGGCGGGTTTTGTCTCGGTTGTTGCAAGTTGGATTAATCAGGAGAATAAGTGACTTCTACTCTCCAATCCGTTCCTCTGAATTCAGCAACTTCAAATACTTGCGGATTAAACCAATGGTTACGGCTGGCAATTCAAGCTGAGGAGTCAATCCAACATCCTCAAGGGTTTGAAAGACTTGAACGGCTTTCGGATTGAGCGCCGCCAGTCGTTTGCCAATTTCTGGGCTGGTAAATTCAGATTTTTGCCCCCAGATAATTGCCGTGGGAGTGGTCAGTTGAGTAATGTACAGGGATAGGTCAAAGCATAAGTCTCCCCGCACAAACGAAAGCGCTGCATATTCAGCATTGGGTTGTTGAGCTGAGGCTAAATAAGCCTCCACAATTTCTGAGTAAATTCGGCTGGGACGAGCAAATTGTCGGTTTTCTAAGAAACTGCGGATACCGCCTTCAGTGGCGACGCCAGTGGTGTAGAGGATGCGATCCAGAATCGGTGTACTAATTAACTGGGCAAAAAAGCTGCGTGTGTAGTCTTCCCCGAAATCAGAGAGTCCTGATGGAGTGGTGAGAATCAGGGACTTATACAGTTCAGGACGTGCGATCGCGGCTCGGATGGTCAAAGCGGCGGTTAGAGACGAGGCAATGACTGGTGTGCCTTGAGGACAAGTTTGCTCTAGGAATTCATTAATGGTGGTGATGTAGTCATCAATCTGGTAATTGCGTTCCGGATGCTCTGAACGTCCCCAACCGATGAGGTCTGGGGCGAAAATACGGTATTCATTGGCAAATGCGGGATAGACCTTTGACCACTCATACGCCGATGAGCCACCCCCAAAGCCATGCAAAAACACTAATGTTGGTCGTTCTTCTGGCTCAGGGGTTTCTGGGCTTTGCCACGGCATGTCATCAGCCGTGTAGTATGCCATGCGTCCCAGTGAGGTCACTAATGAGTGTTGTTTAAAACCGTTGGGTTCGATCATGTCTCCACCTTATCGCTGTTGTTATCATGCCTGATTTTAGGGTCGAGAGCCTCTGACTTTGAGTTGATTTCCTGAATCGGGTACTCTTCGGTCAAAGTCAGTCAAGCTTGGAAAAAAGCGTTAAAATCATCAGCTTTAAACCGAGGGAACTTTCCTGACTATTATTTCATCGGAGGATTTTATGTAAGTGGACGTTTGCACACGAAAGGGTACAAACTCATATCAGTAATCCGGTAAAAAACCCTTGTAGCTTTGAGTGATATGGTTCCAGGGAGCATTATGGCGGCTGAGTTTTAATTTGATCATCATCAGCCTGTAGACGTGATTTGCCAGCAGAGTGGAGATATCGGGTGATTTTGAGATCAGGAGATTTGAGCGGTGATTTAAACCTGAAATTTAACATTTTTTCTAGGCTGATGGAGCTATAAGCCGTCTGGTGTTCGAGTGACTCAATTGATTTATTTGTTGTTTAAAATCTGTTATAACAATGCAATGCAATTTACAGTTACAGGAAATTATAGATGATAACCTGATCAAGCCGCAAGCGGCGATCGCTTCTCCTGGCTGGGATATAGCTGAATATGAGTCGAGTTTACTCGTGATAAGACCGAAGAGTGTCTGCCTTAACTTGGAAGCGTTAACCTGTTTTGAAGTGGTAGAGCATCAATTTCATCACTTGGGCGTGACATTTAAAAACGCGATCGCTCTACAGCCATCAAACCCCGCTTATCCTCCCCGCTCTGGTACCATTGTACTCATGGCGGCACCTAAAAGCGGTTGGCTAGAAGCAACATTTTCGCAGCCGATTACTTGGTTCTGCTGCTATGCCACGAGCTCCCAGCGAACGATTATGTCTGCCTACGACTCCCAGGGTATACTTATTGATCAAGTGATGACTCAATCCAATTTAGCTGGGTCGGATTCACCGACACCTGCCAATACCCCGCTACAGATTAATGCGCCGAATATCTCTCGCATCACATTCTATTCCTTTGACGGTCAACTGACCCTGGATGACTTAAGTTTTGAGATTTGAGTCAACTCATCTCCCCCATCTCCCCCTGCTCCCCTTGCTTCCCCTGCTTCCCCTGCTTCCCCTGCTCCCCCTGCTTCCCCTGCTCCCCCTGCTCCCCCACCCTGATGCAATTCGCCCCACTCTATCCCCTTCTCTACCCAATCCTGAAAACCGCCTTTCCCGATTGCCTGTGGTCAGGTTCGCCCCAGTCACGAACCATTGCTCTCACGTTTGATGATGGTCCTCACCCCCAGTACACTCCCCAACTACTGCATGTTCTAGAACGCTACGATATAAAAGCCAGTTTTTTCTGGTTAGGTACTCGCGTCAAATCAGCAGCAACCGTTGCCCGTGAAGTCTACGCCCAAGGTCACTGGATTGGATTGCACGGCTACCATCACCACTCCTTCCCCTGGATGACACCAGAGGCACTCCAGCAAAGTTTAGAACAAACCCAAGCCGCAATTAGCCAAGCATGTGGACTGAACTCCGATCGCCTGCGGGATGTTCGTCCCCCGAATGGTTTGTTTACTCCCCAAACCCTCAGACTATTACACCAATGGCACTATCGCCCTGTCATGTGGAGTGTTGTTCCAGAAGATTGGGTACGTCCGGGGACTTCAGTTGTGATCCGGCGAGTCCTACAGCAAGTCCGGAATGGATCGCTGCTTGTGTTGCATGATGGTTCCTGTGGAGGAGAAGATGTTACCCAAACTACAGCCACGTTAATCCCCACTCTGCTGGAGCAAGGATATAACTTTGTGACCATTGATCAACTATGGCACCTCAAACGTGACAGTCTTGCTGTGAACTAAGTTGGCGTTAGCGCTATCTGTAGAGTGGCACAGCCGAAAAACTGCCATTCTTACAACTATATATAGAGTTAACTCTCTGCCTTGTCTCCATCTTCGACTGCCAGCTCACACTAGATGACACAAGCGTTACGGATTGTAACCATATCGGTGAATTTCACTCAGATTTTAAACACAAATCCTCTGATTGTGTGCTAAAACAAATGTTTTACACACTATTGAGCCTTCGTGACTTATGCATTACCTCTACCCTCAAAAAATTTGTTGCATGTACGCCGAACTTCGCTAACGTAGTCAAAGAAGAATAATCGTCTCAATACAGAACATTTGTACTAGAACAGGGTGATTTCATGAACTCTAGAGAAACTAAGGCTGTTGAACTATCAGCTAACTTCATTAAAATGGCTGATCACATTTCAGCTATTTGTCCGGGACGAACCCGTCTCGCCCTAGAGTACATTAAAGAAGGATTGACATAACCAGGAGACATCAAGAGACTGTTTGAGTTTCGATGGTTCTCCCCAGGGTAACCGGAAAGCTTACGACTCTATCACGCACTTCCATCAGATTAGACTTAGTCCCTCAATTCATTGGCCCATGCAAATCGAGGAAAGACAATCTATAATGGTTTCATTCTTTAGGCAAACAGTCATTTCGCGTAAAAGCTCTTAACGGCTGAAGATGATCAGCCAATCTAAGATGCCCAAAAGCGCGAACAAGTTTTTTGAATTAAAGCTAGAATCAAAAAGTCTCAACAGCCGCCAGGATTCAAATTACTTTACCCGGCATTCATATCCATGTTGAGTTAAGAGGAATAAATTTCATCTGAGTTTCTCCGGCTCAACAATTCAATAACCGATTAGAATGCAAAAGTAAGGTTAAATCACTGGCTAAACATTTAAGTAGATTACTCGACATCTACTGGTCTTTAACTGAAGGAGCATGAGGAAAAAGGCATGACCCAGGCACACGACGTACTTGCAACAATTTCTCAGCCTCAAAATGAGGTTGAATTCTTGCTAGAGGATGAAGCAACCCAAGACGAACTGGTGGACGTGAACGCGGACACCGTTCAACCCGAACCGGAGGAGGAAGACGGGAAGCCTGGTAAGGTGCGTTCTACCCGCCGCCGCACCCAAGCAAAAAAGAAGCATTATACCGAAGATTCCATTCGCCTCTACCTGCAAGAAATCGGTCGAATTAGGCTATTACGTGCTGATGAAGAAATTGAACTGGCGCGTAAAATTGCTGACTTATTGGAATTAGAACGGATTCGCGATCGCTTGTATGATCAGTTAGAGCGAGAACCAAAGGAAGGAGAATGGGCAAGTTCAGTCAACATGGAACTTCCCGCCTTTCGTAAACGCCTGTTCCTGGGTCGGCGGGCAAAAGAGAAAATGGTGCAGTCTAACCTGCGTCTAGTCGTGTCCATTGCCAAGAAATACATGAATCGGGGTCTATCATTTCAAGACCTGATTCAAGAAGGATCATTGGGATTAATTCGGGCGGCGGAAAAATTCGACCACGAGAAAGGGTACAAATTCTCAACCTACGCGACATGGTGGATTCGGCAAGCCATCACCCGTGCGATCGCCGATCAATCCCGTACCATTCGCCTCCCTGTTCACCTCTACGAAACCATCTCCCGGATCAAAAAGACCACCAAAATCCTCTCTCAAGAACTGGGTCGCAAACCCACCGAAGAAGAAATCGCAGACCGGATGGAAATGACCATCGAAAAACTGCGATTTATTGCTAAATCAGCCCAACTCCCCATCTCCCTGGAAACACCAATTGGGAAAGAAGAAGACTCTCGCCTGGGTGACTTCATCGAAGCCGATGGTGAAACGCCAGAAGACCAAGTATCTAAAAATCTGCTGCGGGAAGACTTAGAAAGCGTCCTGGATACCTTAAGCCCCCGCGAACGAGACGTACTCCGATTGCGCTATGGGTTAGATGATGGACGGATGAAAACCCTAGAAGAAATCGGTCAAATCTTTGCCGTGACCCGCGAACGCATTCGCCAAATCGAGGCAAAAGCCCTGCGTAAACTACGCCATCCCAATCGCAACAGCATTCTCAAGGAATATATCCGCTAGGAATACACAAGAAAGCTGGGGTTCAGGCAATGAACACCCAGCTATTCTTAACCCATACTGTATGATGCAGTATTACATAAGTCCCCAGAAATGTAACACGCCTTGACCGGAAATATATTCCGTAATCAACGCGGCAACAAAACCAATCATCGCTAAACGACCATTCCAATTCTCAGCGTTCGCTGTGAACCCAAATTTGGCTTCTTTTTGCTGTTGCTCGTCCATAACTTCGTTGTTTTGGTTGCATTATGTAAATAAATGTAACGAATTGTTTGCAAAACGACAAGAATTGAGTCAAGTTGACGGAACCTGTTTATGCTGACAGATAACCTTACTCCTGTCAGATTGCTCTTGGCAATTCCAGCCAACTCCATCATTCGTCATGGCATAACGTGCAAATGATCCATCACCCATGACCGATGAAAAATAAATTTTATTTAAAGTTTGATTAAGGGATGTCTATCATTTCGACTCAACTGCCCACTCGACTCAACGATTATTACCAGCAGATTCGGATTATTCTCGATCGCCAAAACCCAATTACCGGATTATTACCTGCCAGTACAGCCGTCAACGCCCATGGTGACTACACCGATGCCTGGGTTAGGGATAACGTGTACAGCATTTTGGCAGTTTGGGGATTAGCCTTAGCGTACCGCAAACTCGACGCCGATAGTGGGCGCACCTTTGAACTGGAACAAAGTGTGGTCAAACTGATGCGGGGGCTGCTGTTTTGCATGATGCGGCAAGCCGCTAAAGTAGAACAATTCAAAGACAGCCAATCGCTGCTGGATGCGCTACACGCCAAGTATAATACCAGCACCGGAGATGTGGTGGTGGGCGATGATGAATGGGGTCATTTGCAGCTTGATGCCACCTCCCTATTCCTGCTGATGCTGGCTCAGATGACCGCATCGGGGTTACATATTGTTTACACCATTGCTGAAGTGCATTTCATTCAGAATCTGGTGTATTACATTGGTCGTACCTATCGTACACCCGATTATGGGATTTGGGAACGGGGGAATAAAGTTAATCACGGCAATCCTGAACTCAACGCCAGTTCCGTCGGTATGGCAAAAGCAGCGTTAGAGGCGATTAACGGGCTAGATTTATTTGGCGTGCGCGGGTCTCAAGCCTCCGTGATTCACGTTCTCCCCGATGAAATTGCGCGATCGCGGATTACGTTAGAATCCCTATTACCACGGGAATCAAGTTCCAAGGAAACTGATGCGGCGCTGTTAAGTGTGATTGGGTTTCCCGCCTTTGCCATTGAAGACGTGGAACTTTTGGATAGAACTCGCCAGAAAATCGTCGATAAATTACAGGGACTCTACGGATGTAAGCGATTCTTACGGGATGGACATCAAACAGTACTCGAAGATACCACCCGCTTGCACTATGAACCCTGGGAACTGCAACAATTTGAACATATTGAATGCGAGTGGCCCCTATTTTTTACCTACTTAGCCCTAGATGGCTGGTTTCGGGGAGACATAGAACAGGCGCGGAATTATCTGGGGCGTTTGGATACATTGCTGGTTGAGCAAGATGGGATGCGCTTATTACCGGAAGTGTATTACGTTCCCGAAGATAAAATTGAAGCCGAACGCAGGTCTCCCCATTCCCAAAATCGCAAACCCAATGAAAATTTGCCGCTTGTCTGGGCGCAGAGTTTGTATCTACTTGCCCAACTGCTGCATGAGGGATTAATTACGCGGGGAGATGTTGACCCCTTAGGGCGTCATTTTTGCGTAGGGCGTCATCAAGATCCGGTGGTACAAATTGCGCTATTGGCAGAGGATGAAGCCCTACAGACGCAACTCGCCGCTTATGGGATTGCCACCCAGACCCCGAAACAAGTTGATCCGGTGCAAGTGCGTCAGGCAACGGATTTATCCCGATTGTATGCCCAAATTGGACGGTGTGATTCCTTGGGATTAACCGGACGCCCGATTCGACGTCTGCGAAGTTTAACCACCTCTCGCATTTTTCGCTTCGGGAAAGAAACGATTGTGTTTTTGCCCGCATTTTTAGACCAGCAACAGTTTTATTTAACCCTGGATTATCATTTCCTGGTGGCTCAAATTAAAAGTGAACTGGCTTATATTCAACGCCACTGGGGTGAATTGGGACGTCCAACGGTGACGCTGCTATTAACGCATCAAATGGTGCAGACGGCAGAGGAAAGCCGTCATCCAGGACAAGAACAACTTCAGGGTTCGGCGTTACTGGAATTAATCCAAGAATTGCAAGAGGGATTCTGTAATGGGGTGCGGGTGAAGTTAGGGCGTTTAAATCAGTTAATGCTGACAGCGGGTGTTGAACGTATTGATACGCTGCAAGGGTTTGAGTTTAGTGATTCTGCGGTTCAAGATGCGGCATCACCTGAGTATTATCTGAGGAATCATCCGCTCAACAATGGTCCGTTAAGTCATACCCAGGAATTCTTGCTGGAATGTGAAACGAATCTGCAACTCTTGCTGGATAGTTTGCGGAATTCGGAAAATCTTTATGAGCAAATTGAATTATTACGCACCCTGAAAAACTTGCGGGGACTGGAGTTTGATACAGGATTTGGTCAACCGCAACGAGTGGTGACGGTGACGGATTTGCTGAATGAAGTGTATACCAGAGCCAGTAGTGAAGGAGCATCTCCCTACTGGGGTGTGATTCGTCAAGCGGCGGGGTTACTGAATAAAGTCGAAATTAGTTTGTCGGATGCGGTGACGGATATTTTGGTGCGCGGGAAGCAGATAACGGTTGGGAAAGCTTACAGTGAAGCGTCCCTGATTAAAACCCCGATGTCTCATCTGGAACTCCGGGCAAAGATTGACGAATTTTGTCGAGAAGATATTCGCGATCGCGTTTTAACTCAAGAAGTCTTGATTTACTTGAGTATTCTGATTAAATCTGAACCCCATCTGGTTGATGGCTTGCTGACGCTGCGAGTTGGGTATTTAATTCTGCTGTTGACGAGTGAACTGGCGGCTGAATTAGGTGTGACTCAGGATGAAGCCTATGAAGCATTGATGCGCTTGAGTCCCTTTGACATCAAAATGCGATTGCGTTCCTGTTTGGCGGGGTATGAAGGGGTTAACCAAAAATTACGCCAACAAGAATCGCTGCATGTTAAGCAACCGCAATATGCGATTAATTGGGTGATATTGCCAGAGGAGCAAATCTATATCGACGAAGACCTAACCACGGCGGGAAATTGGCTGAGAAAACGCCAACTGGATGGTAGTGCGGGTCGGGTGCCTAAAGACTTTTACCCGAAAGTCTGGCAAGTGATGAAACATTGTAAGGGTTTGGTGATTGGCGATAAATTAGAGCGTCGCAATCGCCTGGATAGTCAACCGCTGCTCTCGGAAATGACACCTGGAGAAAAGAATTTTGCCCTGCGGGTTGAGCATTTACTCAATAAAATTCAAGTGCCAACCTATCGACAGGTAAATATTGAGGCACTTGTGGAATTAGCCGCGATATTGGAACGAAATCCAGAGTTGGAAATTGAAGAATACATTGTCCTGGATGTGTTGATTGGTCATGCTGTGCGGTTAGGCTGGTTGGAGCGATATCCAGAACGAGCCGATAAGTATGACGAATATAAGGCAGCCGCTTGGCGGGCTTTTTATGATATGTCTCCTAAGCAGTGTGCGGCTTATATTGCTAAGGCGTTCCAGTTTTTGGCGCAAGTCGAACCCGCCAATGTTGCTTAATTTTGTCATTTGTCATTGGTCATTTGTTAGACAAGAAGGAAGAGGAAATAGGGTTAGATAGACTGTAGGGGCGGGTTTCACTATTATCGTTTTTTACCTCACCCAGATGCAACTAAACCCGCCCCGATCAAGGGTTGTGGAGGGGTGGGTTTTGTCTTTACTCCAAGATTCTCAGGTTACTTCGAGTGGACTGACACAGCTAAAATTGTGGAATAGATTTGACCGTGAAATTGGGCGCACGTCGGTGCGCCCCTACGGTTTCCGGGTATAATTAGGGCTTGCTGCACAAAGCCGAAACCCTTAACCATCAAGGGTTAGAAGGCTATTAAAGCTGAAGAAAGTGCGAGGTTTTGGCTCAAAAATGCTCTATATCAAGAGCTTTTTGGGAAGATGCGATGCAGAATCTGCCGAAG
>NZ_JAVJUO010000211.1:0-52077 GCF_040220555.1 Coleofasciculus sp. C1-SOL-03 | reverse complement strand
TTTTGTACACCTTGCGCCTAAGAGTCCAAGGGTTTACCCCCAGAATCTCAGCCGCTTCAGTTATCTTATGCCGTCTTTGTTCTGCCATACATAAAAGTATAGCAAATAAAGTCAAAGTTTTATAGAATTAGTTATCATGCCGATTCCGGCTTCGGTAGGGATGACGGATGCAGCAACAGTTCGGCTGTCGAACGTTTCTCCACCATTTCCCGCGTAATCGTACAGCGAGTGACATCCTTACGCGAGGGTAATTCGTACATCACCTCTAGCATTAACTCTTCCACGATACCCCGCAGCGCTCGCGCTCCGGTTTTCCGCCGATAAGCTTCCTGAGCAATAGCTCGCAGCGAGTCTTCGGTAAACCCAAGCTGCACATTGTCCATCTTCAACAATTTCTGATATTGCTTCACCAAAGCATTGCGCGGCTGGGTCAAAATCTCGATCAGAGCTTCTTCATCCAAGGGATCAACCACCGCCGCGATTGGAATACGACCGATAAATTCCGGAATCATCCCGAACTTCACCAAGTCATCGGGTTCTAAATGTCGCAGTAAATCCGCCGCCCGTTTTTCTTTGGACTGACCTTCTCCCGGCTGAATAAAGCCGATTGAGCGCTTACCAAAACGCTGTTCAATCACCTTTTCTAGACCGACAAAGGCACCACCACAGATGAATAATATATTGCCTGTATCAATCTGAATGCAGTCTTGATAGGGATGCTTACGTCCCCCTTGAGGTGGCACGTTGGCAACGGTTCCCTCGAGCATCTTCAGTAACGCTTGCTGAACCCCTTCCCCCGAAACATCCCGTGTAATCGAAGGGTTTTCGCTCTTGCGGGCAATTTTATCAATTTCATCGATATAAATAATTCCCCGTTGTGCTTCTTCAACATCCAAATCTGCTACCTGCAACAGCCGCAGTAAGATGTTCTCAACATCTTCACCCACATAACCCGCTTCCGTCAGCGTTGTCGCATCGGCAACGGCAAAGGGGACATCGAGTACAGCCGCTAAGGTTTGCGCCAGTAAGGTTTTACCACAACCCGTGGGTCCCAGGAGCAAAATATTAGACTTTTGCAGTTCCACCGGATCATCTGCCCCAGCTTTGCCCTTTGCCTTGGCTTCAAGAAAACTTAGGCGCTTATAGTGGTTATAAACAGCCACGGAGAGGACTTTTTTCGCATCGTCCTGACCGATGACATGTTCGTCAAGATAGTTTTTCAGTTCCCGAGGTTTCGGAATCTGATTCAGTGACAAACCGGATGCCCGAGTGCGACGTTTTTGTGGGGGTTCTGAGCGGGGAACTTGCTGGGGAGCCGGAGCGCTGGAATCAAGCAACTCCTCATCTAAAATTTCGTTACATAAATCTACACATTCGTCGCAAATGTAGACTCCCGGTCCGGCAATTAACTTGCGAACCTGCTCTTGAGACTTGCCACAAAATGAACATTTTAGATGGGAGTCGTATTTAGACATAAGGAGCCTCTTACTTAATAGAAGTGACGGTGGCTTCGCTCTTGAGATTCTCTCGCGAGATAACTTGGTCTACTAAACCATACTCTTTGGCTTCCGCTGCTGACAGAAAAAAGTCGCGCTCAGTATCCGTGGCGATTTTTTCATAAGGTTGACCCGTATGATAAGCCATTAGCTCATTGAGCTGATTCTTATGATATAAAATTTCCTTGGCTTGGATTTCGATGTCAACGGCTTGTCCTTGGGCACCGCCTAGGGGTTGACTCATCATGATCCGGGCATTGGGCAGGGACATGCGTTTTCCAGGCGTTCCCCCGGTTAGCAGAATTACGCCCATATCCGTCGCCGCACCAAAACAGATGGTGACAATATCGGGGCGAATCTGTTGCATCGTGTCGTAGATCGCCATTCCCGCAATCACTCCCCCAAGTCCGAGAATGGGTCCACCGGGGGAGTGAATGTACAGCTGGATATCTTTAGTGGGATCTTCGGCTTCTAAATACAGGAGCTGGGCAATGATCGAGTCAGCCACCATATCATTGATTCTTGTTCCCAGAAACACAATCCGCTCCCGCAGCAGCCGCGAGTAGATATCAAATGCCCGTTCCCCTACACCAGACTGTTCAACCACCATCGGGACGATGTTGCTTGAATGACTGTTTGTACTATTTGTACTAGTACTATTTGTACTATTTGTACTAACAGAGTAAATTTCCGGGGAACTCCAGCTTGTAAATGAGTAGTCAGGGAACTGGGATTGCAGCATAGAACAAGGATTAAAGTATTTGTGTCAACAAGTGAATGGTTTTCCTGGCAGGTTTGAACACAGATGTTCTCCGGAAGCCTTGGGCGGGAGTTAACCCAGGTTAACTTCTAATTACCATTATGCCTTAGCAACATCAATACGTGCTGAAGGTGGCGATTTCTTTTGCCCAAGACTGATCGCTCCTGCTTGTTCTGGGTTAACTCCCCAACCCCCAAGTTTATTCGCTGGCTGCCGTTTGCTCAGAAGCATCAGGGGTGGGTGATGGTTCTGAGCTTTCCTGATCAGCCGTGGCTTCAGGTTGAGCGGCGGTCTCTTCACTTGCCTCAGAGCCAGTTTCCGGTGTATCCGTTGTTTCTTCGGTCTCTAGTGAGCCTTCCGGAACCAGTTCAATGGTAGCGTGTTCTTCCAACCATTGAATCGCTTTCTGTTTAAGCAAATCCGACTTGACGAACTCCCGCAAGCGTTGTGGATCGACATCTTGTCCTGCCAATTGTTTGATCACTTCCTGACATTTGGCATCCATCTGTTCATCATCCACGGTCAGGGATTCCCGTTTCGCCAGTTCCTCAAGAGCAAGGGATTGGCGCAGGCGGGCGATCGCATCAGGACGAGTTCGCTCTCGCAGTTGGGGCATCATTTCGGCGGTGAAGACTTTCTGGAGATCCATCCCATAGCTTTCCATCTGGATCGCCGTCTGGGTTAATATCGTCTGGACTTCCCGCTCAATCAAGGTGTCGGGTAGGTCAATCTCAACTTGTGCCACCAGCGCTTCGATCAGAGCATTTTCTTTATTGGTTTTGGTTTCTTGCTCGGCTTTTTCGGCAAATTGTTTGGCCAAGGATTCCCGCAATTCGTCGATGGTTTCCTCTTCGCTAATGTCTTGGGCGAACTCGTCGTCGAGTTCCGGTAACTCTTTTTCCTTGAGTTCTTTGAGGGTGAGGGTAAAAACGGCACTCTGGCTGGCTAAATCCTCTCGCGGATAATCCTCTGGAAATGTCACCGGAATCTCTTTGGTTTCCCCCGGTGTCATGCCCACAACGCCCTGAACAATGTCCGCCAGAAACCGTCCTTCTTCAAGTTCTAGCTGAAAGTCAGTCGCCTCACCGCCAGAAATATCAACAGCGTCTTCTCCCTCCGGTGTCAAACGACCCTTATAATCTACAACTGTCACATCACCCATTTGGGCGGGGCGGGATTCGACGGGAATCAGCGTGGCGTGCTGAACCTGACGTTCTGCCAAAAAATCATCCACCGCGTCAGGATCGGGTTTAACCTCTTCGGCTTTGACATTGAGATTCCCGTAGTCTCCCAAATTGATGTCTGGCGGCACATCCACCGACGCCGAGAATGTTAACGGTTGTCCCGGCTGGAACTGACTCAGTAGGTCTTCAAAGGTGGAAACCAACTTGTAGTTGCCCAGTGCCTCAATGGTTTCTTGGCTCAGGGCGTCCCGTAAACTATTTTGTACCAAATCTTCCAGCGCCGCTTCTTTGATCCGTCCAGGACCCAGACGCTGGAGCAAAATTTGACGCGGCACCTTTCCCTTGCGAAACCCAGGAATGTTGGCAGAGCGGGCAAGATTTTGCACGACCTTCTCGTAGACCTTCTTGGTCGTTTCGGCAGGAATTTCAATTTCCAGACCGAGTTGGCTCTTGGGGAGTTTTTCCTGAGTAACTTTCATTGACGCTTGTTTTGGAGACAACTGAATTTTAGCTCTTTCGGGAGGATGCATCACGCTCACTCAACAGTAGAGCGTGAGATGAATGACGAATGATTCAACAGCTTTGTGAGCATCGAGTTCTTTTAGAGGGTAATGCAAACACCTCATGATATGCTAGTCTGACAACGAGTTATTTTGAGTTCTAGTCATTGTTTCAGGGTATAAAAGAGACATAGATTGAGTCGGTCGGGCGGGGTTTCCGTATCTGATGATAGTACATTTAGAGCGTCTACAGCAGCGAATCTACCCCTAAACCAGCTAGGCTAGGCAAAAGGTTTCCACTGTCGAAGCCAGGAGAACTTGGATCGCCTGTTCCAGCAGACGTAGCCAGCTACGTCTAGAAGCTAGGATATGAATTGAGCTGTCTACTCATCAACTCCGAACGAGAACTGTTATCGTTAATTTGTCCCGTTAAGGGCAAGCCAACGGTCATATCTCAGTCAATTGGCGTAAACTTAGGTCTGTCGTGTTATCACAAGACAAGAATCACATTTGTTCAAATCTTATGGATTTTGTCAAAATATAGATTACATATTTCCCTTAAATAATGTTTTAAGCTTAAGAAAATTTAATTGTTTTTTGGCTACGTTAAGTCACTGTCCACAGAATCGATGTGTTAAAAAATTGGAGGTAGATCGTTTGTCTAGTCAAGTTCGCGTTGCTATACTGGGCGCAACGGGTGCAGTCGGCGCCGAGTTACTGGAATTATTAGAAAGCCGTAACTTTCCCCTTACCCATTTAAAGCTTTTAGCCTCACCCCGTTCGGCGGGACGGACTCTCCAGTTTCGAGGCGAATCCCTATCGGTGGAAGCCGTGGGGGAGGATTCGTTTAAAGAGGTGGATTTGGTTTTAGCCTCTGCTGGGGGTTCAACATCTAAAGCTTGGGCATCTAAAGCGGTGGAGCAGGGAGCTGTGGTGGTTGACAATTCCAGCGCTTTTCGCATGAATCCTGACGTCCCTCTGGTTATTCCTGAGGTTAATCCGGAAGCGGCAGCGAAGCATAAAGGAATTATCGCCAATCCCAACTGCACGACAATATTAATGGCAGTAGCCATTTGGCCCCTGCATCGGGTGCAACCTATCCAACGGATTGTCGTGGCTACCTATCAATCAGCTAGCGGTGCAGGTAGACGGGCGATGGAAGAACTCAAAGCTCAGGCGCAGGCAATTTTGCAGGAGCAAACACCACCTACGGAAAGCTTTCCCTACCCCTTGGCGTTTAACCTATTCCCGCACAATTCTCCGTTAAATGATCAGGGGTATTGCACCGAAGAGATGAAAATGGTCAACGAAACCCGTAAGATTTTCGATGATCCCCAGATCCGCATCAGCGCCACTTGTGTTCGAGTTCCTGTGCTGCGAGCTCACTCGGAAGCGATTAATCTAGAGTTTGCTCAACCCATGTCTGTCGCCACAGCCAAGGAGTTACTGGCTAATGCGCCGGGAGTGCGACTGGTGGAAGACTGGCAGGCGAATTATTTCCCCATGCCGATAGATGCTACGGGTAAGGACGATGTACTGGTGGGGCGAATTCGACAAGACTTGTCTCATCCCAGTGGATTAGAGATTTGGTTGAGTGGTGACCAAATTCGCAAAGGGGCAGCGTTGAATGCTGTACAAATTGCCGAGTTGTTGGTGGAACGAAATTGGTTAAAGCCAGCAACAGCAATGATGGCTTATTAATTTGTCATTGGTCTGATGTCCTTTGTTCTATCCTGTGGCAAAGCTGTTGTGTGTCTATTGTCGTTAGTTCAGAGTTGATTTTAGCTCTATCCCTAATGACTAATGACTAATGACCAATGACCAATGACCAATGACCAATGACCAAAGAGGAGTGAAAGAAGGGTGGTCAATTTTGGACGTGTATTAACGGCAATGATTACGCCGTTTAAAGAAGACGGTAGTGTAAATTATCAGGTCGCTGAGAAATTAGCGGCTCATTTAGTGGAACAGGGTACCGATACCGTTGTCGTCTGTGGTACAACGGGTGAATCACCGACATTGACATGGGATGAAGAGTCTCAATTATTTCAGGTGGTGCAAAAAGCGGTAGCGGGGAAAGCCAAGGTCATTGCGGGTACCGGATCAAATTCCACCCAAGAAGCGATCGCAGCCACCCAAAAAGTCGCTAAACTGGGGGTAGATGGTTCATTACAAGTTGTTCCCTATTACAATAAACCCCCACAAGAGGGACTTTATAATCATTTCCAGGCAATTGCTAAATCTAGTCCTGACTTGCCTGTGATGCTCTACAATGTACCGGGTCGCACGGGTCAAAACCTCCAACCGGAAACTGTTGCCCGTTTAGCGGAAATTCCCAATATTGTAGCGATTAAAGAGGCGAGTGGTAGCTTTGAGCAAGGCAGTCAAGTACGGCGTCTGACGCCACCGGATTTTGCCATTTACTCAGGAGAAGATTCTTTTACCTTAGCCTTATTAGCACTAGGGGCAAGTGGAGTCGTCAGTGTTTCCTCCCATCTGGTTGGTCTAGAACTCCGGCAGATGATTCAGGCTTTCCAAGCGGGTCAAACTGACCTAGCCAGAGACATTCACTTAAAGCTTTTTCCTTTATTTAAAGTCTTGTTTTGTACTGCCAATCCTATCCCCTTAAAAGCCGCATTAAAACTTCAAGGATGGGACGTCGGTTCACCCCGTCCACCCTTGAGTGATCTGCCGATGGAATTGGAACAACAAGTCAAGACGGTTCTCCAAGACCTTTCTTTACTTTAAATGGTCATCAATCTTGTTGATGTAGATGTAGTTGATGTAGATGTATAGGAGAGTTAAATTTTCATTAAAATAAATAAAACGAAATATTTATCTATGAACTACTCTTAATTTTTTGGGCTAAATTAGCCTATTGTCTTCTCCTTGCCCATCAAGGTGCTAGAGAGATAATTGATCGATAGTCCCATAGTTGTATCGATAAACTCTAGAAGTCCGCTCAGTTTTTAGTAAAACTTGTGAGTCCAGTTGAAATTAATCACAGCAGGCATTGAGCCAAGGATACCTTTTGGACAATAATCTCGTGTTCTTTGCTGTCTGAGTTTTCATTGTCCGTTATCCATGATTGATCACATATTATGTTCTTTGTTTCCGATCAGTTCACGCATAAATCAAATAAGAATGGCTACCCTTTATGACAAAGTTGAGTTAGTCTAGATTAGATTAAGATAAGTTTATTGCCAAGAATTTATTTCTCAATAAAAAATGGCAATTTTCAAGTCAAGTTTACCGTTGTAATTAATGAGCAATAGAACTCTCAAAGGAGGCAAATTGACTAGCAAAAAATCTTCAGCCGCTCTAAAAATTATTCCCTTGGGTGGGCTGCATGAAATTGGTAAGAATACCTGCATTTTCGAGTTCAATGACGAAATTATCCTGTTGGATGCAGGATTAGGATTTCCCAATGATGAAATGCACGGGGTTAATATCGTTCTGCCCGATATGACCTATTTGCGGGAAAATCGCCATAAAATTAAGGGCATGATTGTCACCCATGGTCACGAAGATCATATTGGTGGACTTCCCTATCACTTGAAGCAATTTGATATTCCCGTCATTCATGGTCCTAGATTGGCAATGGCGCTGCTCTCTGGCAAACTGGAGGAAGCTGGAGTTAGCGATCGCACCAAATTAAATGCCGTGAGTCCTCGCGATATGGTGCGGATTGGCTCATACTTTATGGTGGAATATATCCGCAACACTCACTCGATTGCCGATAGTTTTACCGTCGCGATTCACACCCCCATTGGCGTCGTTGTCCATACCGGAGACTTCAAAGTCGATCATACCCCGGTCGATGGTGAATACTTTGATTTTCAACGATTAGCCGAACACGGGGAAAAAGGTGTCCTTTGTCTCCTCAGCGATTCCACCAACGCCGAAGTTCCCGGACACACTCCGTCTGAAGCCTCCGTCTATCCGAATTTGGATCGTATTTTCTCCCAAGCACCGGGACGAATATTGGTCACCACATTCGCTTCATCGGTTCATCGAGTGCAACTGATCTTAGATCTGGCACAAAAACAAAACCGAGTGGTGTCTGTTGTCGGGCGTTCCATGCTCAACGTTATCGCCCAAGCGCGGAATCTGGGGTATATAAAATGTCCCGATAGCTTATTCGAGCCACTCCACGCCGCGAATAATTTACCGCCAGAAAAAGTATTAATTTTAACCACTGGATCTCAAGGTGAACCTTTAGCCGCACTCACCCGGATTTCCAAAGGAGAACACCGGAAACTGAAAATTCAAGAGGGTGACACGGTTGTCTTCTCCGCGAATCCCATTCCCGGAAATACGATCGCGG
Source organism: Coleofasciculus sp. C1-SOL-03 (assembly GCF_040220555.1). Taxonomy (NCBI): domain Bacteria; kingdom Bacillati; phylum Cyanobacteriota; class Cyanophyceae; order Coleofasciculales; family Coleofasciculaceae; genus Coleofasciculus; species Coleofasciculus sp. C1-SOL-03. The sequence goes on along the minus strand of NZ_JAVJUO010000211.1, from coordinate 43,810 downwards.
TTGTCAATACCATCGATCGCCTGATGATGCAAGGGGCAAATGTTATCTATGGACGCCATCAAGGGATTCACGTTTCCGGTCATGGCGCTCAAGAAGATCATAAACTAATGCTCGCCTTAACCCGACCCAAGTTTTTCATGCCCGTTCACGGAGAACATCGGATGCTGATCCAACATGGCAAAATGGCGCAAAAGATGGGTATCCCGGCGGAAAATATGGTAATTACCAATAACGGGGATATGGTGGAATTAACCGAAGATAGCATTAGTGTTGTCGGTCAAGTTCCCTCCGGTATTGAGTTAGTGGATCGCTCCGGTATCGTGCATCATGAAGTTCTCAAAGAACGTCAGCAGCTTGCAGGAGACGGGGTAGTCACTGTCGCCGCCGCCGTGAGTTGGGAAGGCAAACTCCTCGCCCAACCGGAAATTCACCTGCGAGGTGTGGTGGCTAGTGTGGAGAAATCCCTACTCCAGCAGTTAGTGATTAAGCGGATTGAGCGGACATTGAGTGAGCAGTGGACCGACTTTGCCAAGTCATTGGATGGCAAAAAACAACCAGAAGTTGACTGGACAGGATTGCAACAGAAAATTGAGGGGGATTTAGAACGGTTAACGCGCCGTGAACTCCAAAGCCGTCCTCTCGTAGTATTCTTACTACAAACTCCAGAGGAACCCCCGGTAAAACGGGTAGGACGTCGTCGCCAGCGTACAGCGGCTAAGGCGGCTTCTTAGATTATTCCGGCTGTAGAGACGTAGCATGCTACGTCTCTACAATGTTGATAGGATTCCATCAAATCGTATCGGGTTTGTAGGTTGGGTTGACGAAGGAAACCCAACTTATTCTTTCCAGAGCAATCAAACGATAAATACACAGCGGTTTCCGCTGCAATAGGGTACAACATCAATCTCCAACATCTCAGAAATTAGTTTTTTCATTGCTGCTACTGTACTTCATGACATCGGGAACTGCTATAAATACCTGTTCCATTTCCGTTGTTCCAGGTAACTCCCGCATAGCTTCCTTGCTGGGCGATGACTTGACCTGAATCCGTGTAAATTCGCTAATTTAAAACATTCCCTAAACTCAAGCTAAGTTCGGGAGCATCCCAATTTTGCACGTTAGCTCTTTTGGAAGGACTGAAACTCTTGAAATACCATTGTTTTAGGTAATGTTGTTTCCAAAAAAAATGGGATGCTCCCCCTTAGTCAGACATTGCGATCACTCTAAGAAGCTTGCCACACAAAAACTGTAGCTTTTAACCGCATTAAGACCGCGATTAGCGGTAAGATGGGAGCCAGCACAGAAAAAGGATTCCTACTGGAACAGCCTAGTATTCAAGCCTTTGAAGAGATTGCGATCTGAGGTTTACTGTATCAATGGGGAGTAGAGGGAGCCGATGAAGAGGAAATCTATTTAGCAATGGATTGGCTCTGTTGAAGCAAAATCCGGAAACTGGTTAACCAGTCGTAGATTCAACTGTCTCTATTTGACAAAAAAGCAAGAGCTTTGCATTGTCTGCCAGGACTAGAGGCAACCTGACCCCATGGAGCGGATACCGATGAATCGCCGATACCAGAGCCATCCCAAGGATTTTGCGATCGCTTCCTCATATATCAGTTAACTTAATCACCTCAATGAGTTATCCTTATATGTGGTGTCACGGATACTGCTACGGCAAGGGAACTGAACTTCAGTTAGATTACTGATGCCCCCAAGTTCAGCCTGTGGCAACATGAAAATCAGCACTCTAGCTTTAATAATGGGGATAAATCGACAATTATCAGCTTTTTTATCAATTGTCTTAGTCGATTGACTGACAACCTAGTCACGCTTTATAAATTCTACTTTTAAGATGCGCTGCTTATTGATTAGAGCAGCCTATATAACCCAGTTTTCTTAATATCTGGGGGATCACCAACAGAACCGAGATACGTTGAATCCACGCTTCTTTTGCTCGCCTGAAGTTTACAGAACGTGCAAAATTCACGCTGAAACTTCACTAAACCTTTACGGACATTCATCCGGTGTAAATGCCAGAGTAGTTGTAGTTGGATAACAACTGGTTTAGTTGGATTGTTGACAGCACAGGAACAGATTTATGAGTGTATCTGATTTCACAACAAAGAAACTGATTTTTACGAAATGGGTTTGGATAGAGCCAAAACAGCCATCCTCAACTCCAATCCAACCCCCTCAACTTAAACAAGGATTCGATTTACTCAAACCGATTAAACAGTGGATTGATGGGATTGAAGTCCATAATCCTCAACTGGCACACTTGATTTGCCATCTGATCCCCGCTCAATGTCCCTTCGAGCGCGACATCAAACTCTTTGGGCGTACCCTGTTTCACATTCCCCCCTTGTGTAAGCTGAATCCCTTCTATGAGGAAGTCGTGGGATTACGCTTCCGGGCGTTGTGCTATTTAGCCGATGAATGTGGTGAAGATATTTCCGCTTACTGCTAAAATTCCAAGACTAGGAATTTTAATGTTCGGTGCGGAATCCTTGATCACACAGCATGGCAATCATTGCTCTGAAAGCCTGGTATCTCCAGGACTACGAACCCATTAGAGAACTGGAGAAACGCCCTCACGATTTGCGGTTAAGCAAAAACAGCTTGCTCAAATCAGGGTTAAGGGCTGACTTCTTAGACGATAGTCAGGATGTCAAAGAATCGGAATGGTTTGGGCGCTACCTGGATGGGGAAACGGTGGAGTTTTACATCGAAGGAAGCGGCGGCTATGCCATTTCTAATATCGATTTGATCTCCCACGAGATTTACTTCACCAAGCAAGAGGTGATGGCGCAACTTGAGCCAATTATCTTTTTGAGTCATCAAACTGAATGCTCAAGTGCAAGTGTTGCGCTACGGGATAGCCTCAATGACACCCTGGAGGACTTCAATCAGCGATCGCGTCTTCCCCTAACCTTAGAACAGTCTCGTCGCCCTACAGGTGAACCCATGCGCCTCAGCAGCACCCAGATGCGTCGCATCCGCAAGAGTTTGCTGTTTGTCGCCGACGGTACCGCGATCGCGAAAGTGGACAGAGAACAGACACCCCTCGTGATCCCCAATCCCCAAGTCTGTGTCGAAATCGGTTACGCCCTCACCAGCAAGCGTCGAGAACAAATTTTACTGGTACAGATGGAACGCCCAGATTTACCCGGACAGTTTCCCTTTGAGGTTCCCCAGCATCAGCAGCTATTATTTCACCATCCTGAGGATTTACAAAAGACCTTGCCTGTGGTATTAGAAACATTACTGCAACGGTTTAATTTAAGAACGTGATTTATCCCTCATCGTCACAGATAATAATTGGGATGGATTGAGGAGAAAATTTCATGCCTAGAACTCCAGATGAGTTTGCCGTTCACATTCTTCTGGCTGGTGGACACCGGGAAGAGGTGCGTTTTACCACGATTCAAGAGTTCCAAAAATGGTACAGTAGCGAACTCATGCCCAAAGCGACCTCCAATGATTTTATCAGCGTCCCGATTAAAAATATTCAGGGCGAATATATGGTGGTACGCCCCTCCAGCGTTTTAGCGATTCGGGTGGAACCCATCTTCGGGGGTAGCGTCGAGCGCTTTTAGGATGAAGTCTTTTATCGTTAGTCATTGGTACACCATCCAATGGCTAATGATTAATCATAGAACGTCACAGTTTGGACAAGCGTCAACAACCCACCACTAAATCGGAGTACCGATTCTAGTGGGGGCTTGAAATACAGCCCTCGTTGACCAGGCTCAGGTAGCAATACCTACGTTTAAGGTAAGCGTTCAAGTTCCTACCTTGGAATGCGTAGCTAGTTCCAAGTTCTAGAACTCAGAAGTTAAACAGCCATTTGGGAGGCAGTGCTTTTGAGACAGTACCGACCTTAAACTTTGTCGAAGCTAACATTACCCGAAAGGAGACTCACGCTTTGAGTAAAGTTTTCGTTCTAGACACCAACAAACAGCCTCTTAATCCCATCCATCCAGGTAGAGCAAGAATGCTGTTGTCTCAAGGGAAAGCTGCTGTATTCCGCCGCTATCCCTTCACCGTAATACTTCATAAGGAGGTGCTAAACCCCAAAATCGAACCGCTTCGAGTCAAAATTGACCCAGGAGCGAAAACTACTGGACTGGCATTGGTTAACGACAATACTGGTGAGGTTGTTTGGGTAGCCGAGTTACAACATCGTGGGCTTCAAATTCGGGATGCTTTAACTTCACGTCGAAGAGCTAGGCGGTCACGACGTAATCGTAAAACCCGCTATCGCAAACCTCGTTTTCTTAACCGTACCCGTCCCCAGGGATGGCTACCACCGTCTCTAGAGAGTCGGGTGGCTAACATCCTGACTTGGGTGAAGCGTCTGTCATCACTGAGTCATATTACAGCCATCTCGCAAGAGTTGGTACGATTTGATACACAACAGATGCAGGATGCAGAAATTAGCGGGGTGGGATATCAACAAGGGACTCTCTTCTGCTACGAAGTACGTGAGTTTCTGCTTGAAAAGTGGAACAGAACTTGTGCCTACTGCGGCGCAAAAGACACGCCTGTTGAGATTGAGCATATTCAACCTCGGTCAAGGGGTGGTTCTAATCGTGTCAGCAACCTATGTTTAGCTTGTGTTCCCTGCAATCAGAAAAAAGGGAATCAGGGTATCAAGGACTTTCTCAAAGGTAAACCTGACCGGCTCCGAGCGATCTTGGCACAAGCCAAAAGACCTCTGGCTGATACAGCCGCCGTCAATGCAACCCGATGGAATCTGTACGAAAATCTTCAGAAAACAGGCTTACCTGTTGAGGTTGGCACTGGTGGACGTACTAAGTACAACAGAACCATTCGAGGATTAGAGAAGACTCACTATTGGGACGCTGTTTGCGTTGGAGCATCAACACCAGAACAATTAATCACCTCAGGTGTTAAGCCACTGCTGATTGCTGCTAAGGGTCACGGAACCCGCCAACAATGTCGTACCGATAAGTTTGGATTTCCGGTTCGTTATTGCTCAAGAACCAAATTTCACAAAGGCTTTCAGACGGGTGACATCGTTAAAGCTGTTGTCACTTCTGGCAAAAAGATTGGAACTTACGTTGGTCGAGTAGCCACTCGCGCTACTGGGAGTTTCAACATCTCAACACTTGATGGGCTAGTTCAAGGAATCAGTCACAAATACTGCACACATATTCACAAAAAGGATGGATATTCATACATACAGTGATTTGGATATTTCAGGGGTATTGAACCCCATAAAATATCCCTCGTTCCCTCCCGCCGCTAAAACATTGGCGGTACTCGCGGGAGCTTCGATATATCCGAGAAGTTTATAGCGGGGGTCTCCACGAGGAAGAAAGATGAGAAAACAACTGACGAGTCTATCTCTGAGTTTAGGCATACTCTTATTCAGTGGCAGCAGTTGGGCTGTTCCCGATGTTCCTCTCGAACGAATCAACCCTGATACTGAAGCGGTGACACTGGACTCTCTCGGCTTCGATGAGCAACTCTGGGGGACTGCTGAACAACCTGGCGATCGCCAAGCTTTACTTAAGTCTATTGACCATAGCCTGCGCTATTTAGCGACGCCGACAGCAGCGGCGACGTACCAAAACTATCCCATCCCAGGGATAAACCTGGAACGAGTGCGCCGTTCCCTGGTACGATTTCGTCAACTTCTGCTCACATCCAATTCCCCGGCTGAACTGCAAGCGGCGGTGAATCGCGAGTTTGAGGTTTATCAGTCGGTGGGACATGATGATCAGGGATCGGTTTTGTTTACGGGGTACTTTGAACCGATTTATGCTGCCAGTCGTACCCCTAGCGCCGAGTATCGCTATCCCCTTTACCGTTTACCGACAAACTTTAATACCTGGAAAACGCCTCACCCAACTCGTGCTGATTTAGAAGGCGTGGATGGGTTTGGTGAAAATAGTCCTCTGTATGGGTTAGAACTCGTCTGGTTGCGCGATCGCCTCCAGGCATTTTTGATTCATGTTCAGGGTTCTGCCCGGTTGCAATTGCCCGATGGTAGCGTGATGAGTGTTGGGTATGCAGGGAAGACGGATTATCCTTATACCAGTGTGGGGCGAGAATTGGTCAAAGATGGCAGGTTGCCCTTGGATGGGTTAACGTTACCTGTTTTAATTGATTATTTCCGTCAATTTCCCAGTGAACTGGATCAGTATTTACCTCGGAATCAAAGTTTCGTCTTTTTCCGGGAAACCAATGGCGCACCCGCTACCGGAAGCTTAGGTGTACCTGTGACAGCCGAACGATCCATTGCTACAGATAAATCTTTAATGCCTCCCGGCGCATTAGCATTAATTCAAACTCGCATCCCCTATCCTAACGCCCAAGGGCAACTCGAATCCCGTTGGGTAAATCGCTATGTTTTGGATCAAGATACAGGAAGTGCGATCAAAGGACCTGGACGAGTAGATATCTTTATGGGGACAGGCGTTTTGGCAGGCGATCGCGCCGGAGTCATTGGCGGTAATGGAAACCTGTATTATTTATTGTTGAAAGATTCCAGGTGATTGTTTGTAGTTGCGCTGTCTTCGCCATAAACGCTTGCATCCCTTACTCCAAAGTAAGCTTTGTATAAACTGGGTTCTTATGGAAATTGGGGATTGAGGTGACAGTCTACCCAAAGGTAGCTGCTGCTAAATCAATGTCCATATCTTCGGGTAGTTCAAAACGAGAGAGGAAACGTTTGAGTGTAGCAAAGCGATAACCCACCAACAAGCCCTGATGCGAGGGATTTCGGGGATCACCATTTCCTTTGAGTACCTCTACTAATGGTTTGGGGGGTTGGGAACGGTGGAGAATGCGATTATGAGATTTGCCTAAGGAACAGCCTTCCCAAAACTGGATGCGTTTTTCTGGATCGGGTGAAAAATCTTGGATATATACCTCAATCGCGTTTTCCAGAAACTGTAGCATCTGCTGAACTTGCGATCGGTTGTGTTGCCACAGTTTACTATCCGGATAGTGATCTTGAATCACTTGACAGGTTAACTGAAGACTTTGTAACGTCGTTTTGAGTTGGTATTGTTGGCTTAAAATGAATCCATCCAGATCAGGTGATGACATAACGGTTCACTGAGAGTTAAATTGATTAGCGCTATGCTATTGGGCATTGCCTATCCAGATTTAGGCAAAGAGAACAGGCAATAGGAACGATGTAATTTCAATCATCATAGCTTGAAAGACACGTTCGTAGTTGCGCTGTCTTCGCCATAAACGTTCACATCCCTTCCTCCAAAGTAAGCTTTGTATAAACTGGGTTCTTATCGCCAACGGCTGGATGTATCGTTCGGTGAGAGTGAAATTCGCGAGCAATTCAATACCATTCATCTCTCCTATTTGTTGCAACAGCTTCAAGTTGAATCCGAGCATCTGAACAGTTTGCAAAAACGATTCTCACGTCCCACCTTAAATATTGGTGTTGTTGGTTTAATGGGACAGGGAAAAAGTACATTACTGAAAACTTTAAGTGGACTCACAGACAAGGAAATTCCGGCATTAGAAGGAGGCGCTTGCACGGCGGTTCGCAGTACAATTAAAAATTATCAAGGGGAATCCTTAGCCAACAAAAATTCAGAGGATACAACGGTTAAATTTAATGGTGTTGGCTCTAGTTTATATGGTATTCAGGAGCAGATGGTTTTACCTAAACCTAATCCCTCTGTTCAAGTTGAAGTCACGCTGCATTCGGAATCATCCTTTTTAAATGAAGTCATTTATCCCTATTACGATGAACTGGGTTTGGCGAAAAAACCGTATAGCTTAGAGGAATTCGCTAACCAGGTATTTCCCGAACAAGGAGTAGCCGGAGCGAGCCATGAAGAAATGTACAAACGCCTGTGTGATGACTACCATCGGAATCTTAGTCAGTATCGAGCATTGATTCGATCTGGAAATCCGCGATCGCTAAAAATTCAGGCGGCAGAAATTACCGATTATGTGATGCAAAAACGCGATGGTACTCAGCAGAATCATTTAACCACATTCAAACACTTGGCGGTGAAAGAAGTTAAGATTGTTTGTCCATTTAAAAATCCTGATGTTGGCAAAATTGCGTTGGTGGATGTTCCAGGTTTAGGCGATTCCAAGTTAGGCGATGAAACGCTGATGCTAGAAACATTGGGCAAGGAAATTGATGTGGTTTTGTTTATCAAACGACCTGATCCGCAGCGTTATCAATGGCAACGCCTAGATACTCAGTTATATGATCAAGCAGCCCAAGCGCTGAATGATCTAGAAAAACGGTCATTTATGATTTTAAATTATAGTCGCAGAACCGAGAATCTCAGAGCCGCAAGACCAACAGAATTGGCGTCAATTGGTGGCAAAAGTGGCGACAATGAATCAGGCGTCAGCGATGATGTTTATCAGTCAATTGTAGGAGCAACTTTATACCCAACAAGTGCTTTCGTTTTTACACTATAACAGTCTTGCATCCTGGTATTTTCGCATCCATGAGCGTAGCATCTTACCTCAACAGGGAGTTAAAACCATTGCAAGAAAGCCTATTCCCTATTTCCTCTCCCCACCACAAGACTCCCTGCAGCAGACCGGGCGGTGGAGAACTCGCTGCCTGAAAAGAAGCAAGCTACGTCCTTTGTCATACTCAAGGGAGCGAACAGCAAGCTACGTCATTTGTCTGTCAGGGATGGATAAATGATATAGTCTAATCAGCAAAAATACTTAGTTAAACGAGAATCTATGACTTTTTTGCAACTTGCCGTCATTACCTGTCTCGCCTTTGTGTTGATCAAATTTACCGCTTCTCTGTTTGGCTATGGCAATAATCGCGTCTTAAATAGCTTGGTTACAGCCATCCTCGCCATCTTTGTCACCTTTGAACTGGTGAAGCTGGTGCAGGCAATCTTCGTCAAATTAGGATAGGACGCTGAAGATCCCCCATCAGTCAGTAGGTGGGGACAATTAAAGTTAACGATGGAGATCGTCATTCGTCATACTCGCGCAAGTAAGCCATTCCAGGATGGGGCGGTTAAAACCGCATCTACACAAACAAAACCTGCCTTCGCAGGTTTCTAAATCGTGACATCCTCCTACATAAACCTGATTTCCACAACACTGGGAGCAACCGGGGTCACCGTCCATCCCAAACGAGTAGGCTGCTGGTAAATCCGTTTCAGCGTGTTGATATCCCGCACGGAGATTTCTGGCGGATAGCGAACTTGGGAATAGTACATCGTATCCGTTTCCACCGGAGAATGACCCCAAATTCCCAACGCATGTCCGAGTTCATGACGAGCCGTGGCTAGGGTATAGTCTACCGTTTGGTGGGGACTCAGATAAATGGTAAACTTGTGCGCTAAAATACGTTGTGATTCCTCAACGCCGGGACGCAGATAAAATTCGTAGCGAGTTTCTGCGGTACGGGCGCGAATGTTCTCAAATCGTTGGGTTTCGCGGTTAAACGAGGCTTGTAAAGGAGGGCGCGATCGCACAATTGTAATATCCGCAACTTCTGCCTCAGAAACCACCTGTAAGGGTAAATAGACAGTCCATTCCTCTACCGCCTGTAACACCGCCTTGTACCAATCGTGGAATCGTTTAGCACTAGCCGAGGATTCCGCTGATTCTTTGGGGTGTTCAATAGAAACCTGAACCGGAAACTCAGACCAAACCAGATACTCCACGGGGGTTAACTTAATCTCCGTCAAATAATCACCAGCATCAGTCTGATCATCCCACTGCGCCAATGTTTGGGGGAGAGGGTGAGGTTGAGGCGTTGGGAGAGAGAACGGAATCCCAGGGACATGCCAAGATATCGATAGTAACAGAATTAACCCACTGGTTAAGATCGCGATCCACAAGAGACGTTTCCTGGGGCTATGGAGGAAACGCCTCAGCTTGGGAGCGGTAATTTTTCTCATCCCAAATTCGTTGCTTGTTCGATTCAGTGGAGGAAGATATCACTGATTCAACCACCCAGCACTCAGAACAATGGTCAAACCGATAAAGATAATGGCAAGCACCCAAGTCACCCGATTGAGGGCGGTTTCGGCACTTTTGGCGCTGGTAAACAGTTGGGCTTGACCACCAATTCCACCAATACCATCCCCTTTGGGACTATGAAGCAACACTAAAACAATCAAACCGAGAGCAGATGCTGCCCAAATAATTTGCAGAACTTGACTGGTCATACTTGATTATGGCTTATTTGTCAATGGCAATGTGGTCTTCTTTTTTCGTCCCAGACCAAAGACTACAAGGCAACTCGTACTGGCGTCCGATTCTTCCGTACATCAAACTCCACTGGTTTGATCATAGAACGTCCCGTCATGTCTTCCGGTTGTGGCAGGTTTAAGATGTCCAGAATCGTCGGTGCAATATCTGCTAGCCGTCCATCGCTCCGCAGAGCAACGTCCGTGCCATGTCCAGGGATTTTTAATTTTTCCCCTTCTATCAGGATAAAGGGTACAGGATTGGTTGTGTGAGCCGTCCAAGCATTGCCTTGTTCATCTCGCATGTATTCCGCATTCCCGTGATCGGCGATAATGATTGCGGTGCCGCCCACTTTGTTGATGCTCTCAATCAACTGTCCCAAGCAGTGATCCACCGTTTCAATCGCTTGCACACAGGCGTCTGTATTGCCCGTATGTCCCACCATATCCGGGTTGGCGTAGTTGATCACTACCAAGGAGTAAATCATTTGGCTAATCGCCTTTACCGCCACATCCGTCACCTCGACAGCGGACATCGCTGGGGCGCGATCATAAGTTGGCACCATCGGACTGGGAATCAGTTCCCGATCCTCTCCTTCAAAAGGTAATTCTAAACCGCCATTAAAAAAGTAGGTGACATGGGCGTACTTTTCAGTTTCAGCCGTGCGGAATTGGCGCAACCCATTCCGGGAAACGACTTCGCCGAGAATATTATTCAAGTTCTGCGGCTCAAATGCCACCAAAACCGGGAAGCTGGGATCGTACTGAGTAAACGTAACAAACGCTAGGGGTTTAATCAGTTCCCGTTCAAATCCGTCAAATTCCGGATCAGTCAAAGCTTGGGTCAATTGTCGGGCGCGATCGGGACGGAAGTTAAAGAAAATTATCCCATCCCCCGGTTCCATTGCACCCGAGGTAATCCGAGTCGGGAGAATAAACTCGTCGGTAATCTCCGCCTCATAAGAGGCTTGCATCACCTCAACCGCACTTCGACCATCCCCATTCCCATCCTGGGTGATCATGTCGTAAGCTTTTTGGGTGCGATCCCAGCGATGATCGCGATCCATGGCATAGTAACGACCACTAATCGTGGCAATGCGCCCAATGCCAATTTTGTCAATATGGTCTTGAATGGTCTGAAGATAGCTGATCCCGGAGTTGGGATTGGTATCCCGACCATCCATAATCGCGTGAACGCAAACATCAGAGAACCCTTGGGATTTAGCAAAATCGAGTAATCCCAGCAGATGGTTGATGTGGGAATGTACACCACCGTCGGAACATAAGCCGATTAGGTGTAACTTACCCCCTTGATGTTTCAGTTCTTGGCTCAATTTTTGCAGGGCTGCATTCTCCCTGATCGAACCATCTTCCACAGCATCTGAGATGCGAACTAGTTCTTGGGGGACGACACGCCCAGCACCGATATTCAGGTGACCCACTTCCGAGTTACCCATTTGACCCTCTGGTAGACCAACATCTTTACCAGAGGTGCGAATAGTTGTACTGGGATAAGCCGTCAACAGGCTATCCATCACAGGGGTTTTAGCAATGGCAATGGCATTTCCATCCCTTGCTTTGCGGTAGCCCCAGCCGTCCAAGATGACTAGCACCACAGGAGATACAGGTGCTTGCATCATAGTATCGCTCTTGATTCCTACACTAATTTCACCGCCATGATATCATTAGTTTCTTGATTTGATGGCTATTTTGTCTCTGTAAGCCGTTTTTCTCCCTCTTCCACCTTGTTGGAGTTTAGACTACGAGAAATTAACCCATAAGCCAAAACTGAGAAAGAAGAAATATTAGGAAATTTAAAGAGCTAAGGTAGAATAAAACACCGATAGCAGTCCTCAATGAATGAGAAAATTTGCTAATTTGTGGAGTGGAGAGCGTCAAGCTTACTTGCCTTTCCCCCCGATTGAAGTTGCACCCTCCTGGTATGTCGCTTGGGGAGCGGTAGACTCGGTAACTAAAGGTATTACTTGGCGAGAGAGCCAGATTGCCATCGCTACTCCCAACGATTCACAATTCGCCCTAAGTCCCACCAAGCAGTTTGTTGTTGTTGGCGATGTGTGGTTGAGCAATCGAGCAGAATTGCTACAGCAATTAAGACTAGAACCTAATGCCAGTCAAGTCAGCGATTGTCAAATTGTGGCACAACTGTGGGAACACTGGGGAGTCGAGTCCCTAAGCTTATTCGCAGGAATGCTGGCGCTAGCAGTTTGGGACAGGGAACAACGGGTGTTGTGGTTGGGACGCGATCACGTCGGCGCACGTACCCTTTACTATACCACCACAGGCACAACGCGCTGGATTGCTCCCCACCTGAGAACTCTAGCACCTTACCGCACATCTGAGTTAGATTTAGTTGCTCTACGGGATTATTTATGCTGTGCCTTTGTACCGGGAGAGCGTACTCTATGGCAGCAGGTGCGGGAATTGCGTCCAGGAACCTATCTGCGCTTACCCGATGAGACTATCCAAGCCTATTGGCAAGTGCAAGAACAGATTACCGCCAAAGAGCAACCTTTGCCATGGCACAGCGAACAATTACGCTTTCTGCTTGAGCAAGTGGTACAAGAGTATTTGCCTCAAGGTGAACCGGTTGGTGCTTTTTTATCAGGAGGATTAGACTCTAGCTGTATAACCGCCTTAGCAGCAAAGTTTCACAACTGTCCAGTCCATACCTACTCCATTCATTTTGGTTCAGAGTATCGGAATGAATTAGAATTTTCCAGTTTAGTCGCTCAACATTGTCAAACCCAACACCATATCTTAGAAATTACGCCGACTCAGATGTGGGAAAAATTGCCAGAAACGATGGCATATTTAGATGACCCCATTGGTGATCCGCTCACGGTTCCCAACTTGTTAATGGGGCAATTCGCCAGGGAAAGTGTGGGCGTGATCCTGAATGGTGAAGGGGGCGATCCCTGTTTTGGCGGACCGAAAAATCAGCCGATGTTACTCAATAGTTTATACGGTTCTGTTGCCAATCAACCTGATGCCCTTGACGCTTATCTGATTTCCTTTAAAAAATGTGTGCTGGATTTACCCCAACTTTTAAAACCGGAAATCTGGACGACTGTACAAAAAGCCGCTTCGGTTTTTGAATCGGATTTGAATTCAAAGGCAACCTATCTGAATCGGCTGATGACATTGAATATTAAGTTTAAAGGAGCTGACCACATTCTGACGAAGGTCAATAATCTGACTCAGGCTGTTGGTTTAGAAGGGCGATCGCCTTTATTTGATCAGCGAGTTGTTGCCTTGAGTATGACGATTCCACCGGAATACAAACTGTCTGGAGTACAAGAGAAAGCTGTCCTCAAACAAGCCGTTGCTGATAGTTTACCAGACACAATTTTATATCGCCCGAAAAGCGGGATGATGGTGCCAGTGCAGCTAGCATTTCGTCAGGTTTGGCAGCGTCAAGCTAGAGCTTTATTGTTGAACCGGAAAGCCGCGATCGCACCTTACCTCAATCAATCATTAATCCGCAACTGGCTTGATTACCGAGGAGATACTTGGCATCGTTACGGGATCAAACTTTGGTTACTGGTCAGTTTAGAAATTTGGCTGCAAATGAATCTAAAGTAGACAAGGAGTTGCTACCATTAAGGTATCCTTTGTGATCATCTAAATAAGCCACTTATTGAACTATTAGAGAAGCCAGTAGGGTGGGCAAATTACGTTAATTTAACGATTTCACCAGAAATTTATCCATTTGCCCACCCGACAAACTCTTGATTGTTTAACAAAACACTGTAATCCTCCCGCAAACGAATCAAACGATGATTGCCATGTTCCAGTAACACTTCTGCGGGACGGGGACGATGTAAGAAGTGGGACGACATGGCATATCCATAAGCTCCTACATCTAAAATTGCCAGAATATCCCCTATTTTTAAAGCAGGTAATTGGCAATTTCGCCCTAAATAATCCCGCGAATAAGTCGTATTCCCACAAACATCAGTAGGATGTAGAGGTGTTGCTTTCTCCCAAGTTACAATTTCTCGATAACCGCCATGCACGGAGGGCACTGAAAGATTGGCAACCGTGGTATCAACTCCCAGAATCTGTTTGCCATCTTGCCACTTGACTGAGACAACTTGAGCGAGTAAAGTAGCACAACCCGCGATCGCGGCTCGTCCCGGTTCAATCACCAAGTCAATATCCCGTCCCAAGTTATTAAGTTGCTGGGTTAACTCAACGCCAAACTTTTCCCAGTTAAAGGCTGCACCATTATGGTGATAGGGATAGCCAAAACCACCACCAAAATCTAAATAGTCCCAATCCGGCAAACGTTTCGCTATAGTAAGAACCCTGTCGATAACCTGGGTAAACGCTTTCGTGGCATTCGTTCCCGTACCGCGATAAAAGTGCAGTCCCCTCAATGTTAAACCGAATGATTGGGTAAGAGCGATCGCCTGACCAAATTCTTCCGGACGAACTCCAATCCGACTCTCTCCCGTGAGTTGGGGTAAATTTAATCGTAATCCCAGTCGGGGTGTCTTTACTGATTCTGATAAGGATTGATAAACCTGACAACATAACTGTAACTGAGCTAGACTATCCAAATTGAGCATCGTCACTCCCCAATTGAAAACCTGCTCCATCTCAGTTCGATTCAAATTACTGCCACTGTAGACAATCTGGTTAGGATTAAACCCGGCTTGGATTCCTAGATAAATATCCCCTGGTGTATTAGCATGAAGTCCCCATCCTGAAGCCTGGAAAATTTGTAGGAGCGCGATGTTACCATTCGTTACACTGGCAAAGTGAAAGTGAGTGCGGGGATAGGGAATGGCTTGGGTGATGTGTTCAATAGTTTGCTGGAGGCGATCGCTTTGATAAACATAGAGTGGAGAACCGTAGGTTGCTAATAACTCACAGGCAAGTTCTCGATCAAAAGGCATCTTCATTGCCTGTGTAGATATTCTCTGATTATGATGAGCTAAACCGGCTCCTAGGACTTCTGAATTCTGAGTTCTCAGTTCTCTTCTTTCCATCTGTTGCTGTAACTCCATAACCAACGAGGTAACCCAAACGGATGATGCCAAGACAGGGAGCCTACTTCCTCACCGAAAACGGTTGTGCGCCACAGTTGCCATATTATCAGTAACCAGAGAATTTCACCAATGCGACGTCCCCTAATTCCTCCCCCCAACTCATCACCAACCACCTGTGCTGCTAACTGAGGTGAAAAACGTCCTTCTGCTCTTAGTCTACCCGGATTTAACCAAGTACCAATTTGATGCCAGAAGTGATTGAAACACCAGGAGGTTAAGGGAACCCCCATACCGCGTTTTTCCCGCCAGATAATGTCTGGAGGTAACCAGTTTTCCACTGCTCGCTTGAGGATATACTTTTCACAAGCTCCTCGCAGACAAAGTTCTCCAGATAGCTGAAATGTCCATTCAGCTAGGGGTAAGTCACAAAAGGGCGATCGCACGTTCACTCCGTTGGCAAAGGCTAAATTAGTGGCGCGGGGGTGGATATTTTGCGCTCCTTTGAGCATTAAGGTGGCGCGGCGGAGCCGATGTAGGAGGGAGGTGTTGAAGGTGGGATCTAAAGCCTCTTGCAGCCAATCTTGAGGACATAACTGCTGCACTTGGCTGTAGATTTCTGGCTGATACACTTGATGTTCATAACCATAAAGGCGATGAAAGGTACGGAGGTAATGTTGGGTAAACACTTCCTCACCTGCTGGATGTTCAGTATTATAAACACCTGCGGCAATCAGAGGTTTATTTGTCCAGCCTGCAAATAACTGATCACCACCTTCCCCATTGAAAATAATCCGGGTTTCTTGACTAGCAGCTTGTGCGAGGAGAAATAAGGGAACCGTCACCCCATCACCAAAGGGTAAATCTAAAGCCTGAACAGTAGGAATCATTGCCTTTTGGATACGACGCGGTGTGGCATCCACTTTTACCAGGGGAATATTCAGAAACTCTGCCACTTGTTCAGCATAGAACCACTCTGGAATTCCTGCATCACCAAAATCTAATGTATAGGCTTGTACTTTTACTCCAGCTTGCACTAATAAAGCTGCAACGACTGATGAATCAAGTCCCCCAGAAAGGAATACACCAACGGGTTCAGAAGTCAAGTCATTAATTTGACGCTGAATGGCATCTTGAAGCAGGATTTGCAGTTGTTTAATAGCAGTTTCTTCCTCTTGAATGACTGCCGTTTTTTCTTGCCATTGTAATAAGCGCTCTGGTTGAGCTGTTGCGATAATTTGCTGTTCATCACACCCCTGCCAAATCTGTTGTGTACCAGCCGGAATTGCTAAAATTTGCTCAACGGGTGTTAGGGGAGTTGGCACATAAGAAAAACAGCTATATCCGTATAAACCAGGGATACTAACCTGGGGAGTTGCCAGGATAGGGAATAACAATTGCAGCCGCGAAGCAAACCAAATTATTTGCTCCCCCTGAGTCCAATACAATGGCACACGTCCAAAGGGTTCTCGTCCTAAAATGAGGCGATTATTCGGAGTGACTTGAACCCAAGCATCATGGGAATGAGGCAAGCCTGAGGCAGATAATGTCGCGATGATATCATTATCAATGGCAGCCTCTGATAAACCCCTGTCTGAACCAATCCAGCCCACACCGTAGCAGCAATTACCCTTTCTAAATCCTGCCAACTGTTTCGCCGTTCCCAGGGTTGCAGGTGCAGCATTTAAGAGGTTAGATAATTGCTGTTCTAGGTTTTCTAGGTTGCCATAACCCCAGTAACCAATAAATTGACAATTAGTCATTTGTCAGGAGTTGAGGACTATTTACATCACAAAACATTACGATAGAACTACTCATTTTACGATAAAAGATGTGGTGCTGATCAGGCGATCGCCTAAAGACATTTGAACCGTCCAAGTTCCAGGTGCAGCAGCAAGATTGAACTGATGGCGGCAATAAGTATGCCACACTTGTTTATCAATCGCCTTTGTTTGCCAACGATTTTGATGAACAACCTCACCCCTGGGATTCATCCAGTCGCAGCTCAATGATAATCGTTTACCAATTGGTGCATCTTTTAAGGTAACGCGATAGTAAATTAGAGGACTGGTTTGGCGGTTAACCTCAGTCAGGATACTACTACCATCTTTGGTTAGGGTTATTTGGCTTTGCACGGTAGAGACAGTCTGAAGCGCTTGTTGGTTTTGCTGGATAATAACTGTTGTACCCGCGATCGCTACAACGACAGCAGCAATAACTCCCCCCACAATCCAGCGATTTCGCCGTTGCTGAACCGCTAACGCTTCCCGTCGCCTTAATTGCACAAGTGCTTCATCAAATAACTCCGGTGGCAGACTCAATTCCTGTAAAATCTGCTTCACCTGTTCGGGTTCAAGTTCGTCATCACGACGTTGGGATAGCCGTTCTACTTCGGCAACAATTTGGCTGAGTTGAGCCTGTGTCAGTCGATTGTTCATAGCTGATAATTTCCCTGACTCAATTTCCCGTTGATATAACTTGCTTGCCTTGAGGTGAAGTCGCATAACCTAAGAAAGCTTGAACGGCTGGACTTGCTGGGTTCTTGTAAACATAATATAAAATGCGTTTGTAGGGATAAGTGGGGTGATCTGGCAACACACCATTGACAGCTAAAGAGCGCACTGTTTTTTGATTCATGACCTGAACATGAGTCGCATAGCCAATTCCATCATTCCCTAAAGCCCGCAGTAGAGGCGTTGTGGCATCTTGGGATAGAGTGGTAATATTCGCTGTCGTGCCAAAATTTTCCCCTCCCAGCACCAGTTCTTTAAAGGCTTGATGGGTTCCACTAATGGCAGGACGATTGATGACGCGGATGGTACTGGCAGAACCTCCGACTTGTGACCAGTTAGTAATATCTCCCTCAAAAATATCCTCAACCTGACCAGGGGTTAATCCTCCCGTGAAAGAATTATAAACGCCAACGACGACCGCGATCGCATCGGTGGCAATTGGTACGGCGACTAAGCCTTGACTTTGTTCTTGAGGCGTCAAAGGTCGAGAAATCGCTGCGATATCTACGTTCCCAGCTAAGATATTTTGAATCCCTTGATCAGAACCACTAGCTTTGGGAATAACTGTCGTACCAGGGAACTGTTGTTCAAAGCTGCTTTTGAGATTCTGATTGATACTCACCATGCTAGTAGATCCGTCAATTCTCACCTGAGTGCCACTAGCAACAGTAGTTGGCGGTGGAAACGAACCAGCCGCAGGGGTTGTAGTGGGAACGGGTGCGGCTGGAGGCGTGTTGGTGGTGACAGGAGAAGTCGTTGGCACTGGGGTGTTAACTGTTGATGTTTGATTCCTCAGATAAAACCATCCGTAGCCACCAGCGAGTAAGGCACAGGTGATCAGAATGTAAGGGATGGGAGAAGGATCACCATGTTTAATCATCAGATTCACTTTGAACGGGAACAGATATCCAGATCAGCCACAACAATAATTCTCGAAAATCTAGACAGGAGTTGCGACTTGCTACTGATGACTCTTACTATAGACGCTAATTCTACGCAAAGAATGGCTTCTGATGACAAATATTTACAAAACTCTACACTCAAGCTTGACTTAACCAAAGCTTAAACTAATCGTGCTTATCTGTTGCCATTAAGTATTGATAAAACCGCTTATATCGGCGCTAATTATGAAATGCATTCAATGTCAGACTGATAATAATCTGAAGGAGCGTACTGAACATCAAGGGCGATGTAAAAATTGTGGGCATCCGTTTGTGTTTGAGCCGACGAGCATGGGTCAGGTCAAGTTTACTGACCCATTTTTTGCCAAGGCGATCGCAGATATTTCAGCGAATAGCACTCTATTTTTTACTCCCAAGCAATTTTTGTATTTTGTGGATAGGCGTTTAAGAAAAGGCTCCCAGATTGATGGCATTTTCTATTTTCTTTATATAATTGCCAATATTGTAATGCTGGTCTTTGTCGGAGTGGAACCTTCATTTATTTTGGTCTCAATATTTCTAAATATAGGAATAATTTTTACGTTATTTAGAACGAGTCAATCCCGTCAAGTTAGCCCTAAAACTCGCCAAGATAATGCCCGAGGTTTGCAACTCGTGGGAGGATTCGTTCTCATTGCAGGAATTGGCGTAAGTCTAGCAATATTAAAGTCCTTCGTTGCCTTCACAGTCGCTGTGATCCTAGGAATGCTGTCTATCTATTTGGGAACTCGACAGCTAAAACGTCAACGGGGAATATTTCAATCTTTTCTAATGACCCAAAATCAATTGGAAGAGTGGCTGAATCGCTGGGAACAAGTTAATGGTGCCTCCGGAAAAATGCTGCCATCTCCGCGTGAGGAGAATACCGAAACCGAAGTCAGTCCAGATATCACAGCTTATAGTTTTGACCGAGTCGTTGTCTGTGATAATGCAGCAGTTGCTCAGATGCTGATTGCCAATAATTTTCACTTTGAAAATAATTGTGCTGTCCTTAGTATTACAGGGTATCCACCAGGTATTTTTACCACTGTATTTGAGATGCTCAAACGCAATCCCCAATTAAAAGTTTATGCCCTCCATGATGCTAGTCCTCGCGGTGTGAGGTTAGTTCACCACCTACGAACCAGCCAAAATTGGTTTGCAGACAGTACGGTTACAATTTACGACTTAGGATTACTCCCTCGTCAGGTATTAAGCAGCAAACGTAATTTTTTTGTACGAGTACAGCTAGCGAGACCATTATCTCCAGAGTTACAACAGGCGCTGTCACCAGAAGAAATAGAATGGCTAGAGTTGGGCAATTTTGTGGAATTAGAATCTTTCACACCTCGAAGGTTATTACAAGTGGTGGCTCAAGGAATAAGTAGAAGTCAGATTTCCTCAGGTGATGCAGATTCATTGTTTATAGAAGTAGATAGCGATTCGAGTAGTAGTGAGGCTTATTTGTTCGCGTCCGACAGTTTTGGTTAGGATGAGATAATATACACAAGTCACCATTGTAGAGACGTTGCATGCAACGTCTCTACATAAATGATGTGTCCTAACCACTATGGCGGTTGCTATAAATGCGTCTTAGCCTATAAATTTTTTATCGCCGTTTAGCGGCTGCTTTTTTCTTGGCTGCTTTCGCTGCTTTCTTGGCGGCTTTTTCGGCGGCGATCGCGGCTAACCTTTCTTGTTCTTTCTCCTCAGCTATTTTATCCAGATAGTAGTGGTAATCCCCCAGATAAGTGCGGAACTCACCATCGCGAATTTCCACAATTTTGGTCGCCACCTGGGAAATAAAATAACGGTCGTGGGAGACAATAATCACGGTACCGTCATAATGCTGGAGGGCTTCCTCTAACATTTCTTTGGCGGGAATATCCAGGTGATTGGTTGGCTCATCCAATAGGAGTAAATTTGCCGGACGCAATAGCATTTTGGCTAAGGCTAGACGCGCTTTTTCTCCCCCACTTAGGGATGCGACTTTTTTGAATGCCGTTTCACCACTGAAGAGAAATCGCCCTAATAAGGTGCGAACCTCTTCATTTTTCCAATTAGGAACCTCGTCATGGATGGTTTCCATGACGGTTTTAGTTGACTCTAGGGCTTCGGCTTGATTTTGCTCAAAGTAGCCGGGGATCACATTATGCTTACCCAGTTCCACAATCCCTTCGGTGGCGTTTTCCATCCCCATCATCAGGTGTAATAGCGTGGATTTCCCTGATCCATTCGGTCCCAAGAAAGCAATGCGATCGCCCCGTTCAACCAACAACTCTGCACCGAGGAAAAGAATCTTATCGTCGTAGGTATGCACCAATTCCTTAATATTGACTACCTCGCGACCACTCCGAGGGGCTGGGGGAAAGCGGAAATGTAAGCTTTTTAAGCTACCCGTTGGTGCTTCAATGCGTTCAACTTTTTCTAATTGTTTCTCGCGGCTTTTTGCTTGGGTGCTGCGGGTTGCACTGGCGCGGAACCGTTCAACAAAGGCTTGCTGCTTTTCCAGTTCTTTCTGCTGACGCTCATAGGAGCTGAGTTGGGATTCTTTCATCTCAGCTTTTTGCTGCAAGTACGCCGAATAATTGCCCAGGTAGGTGGTAGAGACGCCGCGTTCAGTTTCCACAATCTGGGTACAGAGGCGATCCAGAAATTCCCGGTCATGGGAAACAATCACCATCGGGGTTTTTAATCCTTTCAGGTAATTTTCTAACCATTCGATGGTTTCTAAATCGATGTGGTTTGTCGGTTCATCTAACAGTAATAAGTCAGGGCTTTGCAGCAGTATTTTGCCCAAACTCATCCGCATTTGCCAACCGCCGCTGAACGCACTGACTAGGCGATCGCCATCTTCAGGGGCAAATCCCATTTCCGGTAATATCTTCTCGATTTGCGCTTCCAGGCTATACCCATCCAGGGCTTCAAACTGACGCTGCAATTTATCCAACTTGTGGATTAGGCGATCGAGTTGATCGGGATCAGCTGTTTCCATCTCCCGTTGCACCTGCGCCAGATTATGCTGTACTTGATTGGCTTCCGTAAATACCGTCCAAAACTCTTCGCGCACCGTGCGACTGGGATCAACTTCAAATTCTTGGGTGAGGTAAGCGATATGGAGACTCGCTGGGCGGATCACTTCCCCCGCCGTGGGTTCTATCTCCCCCGCAATAATCTTGAGTTGAGTCGATTTACCCGCACCATTAACGCCAACTAAGCCTATGCGATCGCCCGGTTTGACTTCCCAGTTGACATCCTTGAGAACTTCGCCAGTGGGATAAATTTTACTAATGTGTTCTAGTCTCAGCATGGGTGTATTGTCTCAAGCAGATTACAGCAGGGAGATTGAGCGATCAGACGTTTTAGGTGCGCCGCTGACTCTCCATCCGAGTTTATCGTAACAAAATTTAATGGATCGATTTAGAGATTCTGATTGAATTGGCAATGAAATTCCTACCCTAATCGAGGGCGTCGGTTCGTGCAACCCGAAAGACATCTGTAGGGGCGGGTTTAGCCGTTTAATTAGGGTATCTACCGATAATCTATCAACAAAACCCGCCCTTGGTCATACAAAAGAGGGTTGGGTATCGTATCGTTTTGTCGGGGCGGGTTTAGGGGTTTAATTAGGATATCTACCAATAACCGTTCAACAAAACCCGCCCTTGGTCATACTAAAGGGTGTAGCAGGGTTAGCGGTGAGAGGGTATGGAAACGTGGTACAAAGAAGACTTGGCATATATCCACGATGTCGGATTCCGGGATTACGCCCTGAAATCTGCACCTGGTATTTTGGCAATCCTCGTGCAACACCAAATAAGAGAAGCTTTAGTCGTGGATTTGGGTTGTGGGAGTGGATTGTTGGCGCAAGAACTGGTAAAGGCAGATTATCACGTTTTCGGCATTGATAGTTCAGAGTCTATGATTGCCATAGCACGAACCCGAGTCCCAGAAGCGGAGTTTCTGGTTGAGTCATTGTTTAATGTAGATATCCCAGCATGTCATGCTGTCACCTCCATTGGTGAATGCCTGAACTACCTGTTTGATAAAAAGAGCGATCGCGCTTCACTAACCCAGCTATTTTATCGTATTTATAGCGCCTTAAAACCTGGGGGTGTTTTCATTTTCGACATTGTGGAACCCGGACAAGTTGCACCAGGAATACCCAGCCAAGGATTTACCGAAGGAGAGGATTGGCTGGTACTGGTGGAAAAGCTGGAGGATCGTGAACAGGAGATATTAACCCGTCGAATTATTACGTTTAGGAAGGTGGGGGAATGCTACCGACGGGATGAGGAAGTACATCGCCAGCAATTATACCAAGCGACAGATATTGCCGAACAACTGCGTCAAGTCGGTTTTGAGGTGCAAACAATGCGAAGTTATGGTGAATATATTCTGCCGAAATCTCGTGTAGCGTTTATCGCACGTAAACCCGCATAACAGCAGCGATATATCACAGCTTGCCATTGAACAAATCATAACAATTTTAGTTATTGCTATTCAAGACATTAGTTGGCATTTAACCCTTAGCCAATTAATCCTTGTTGTTTAGCTAATGTGTGATTTAGCACAACCACAGAATTTGCCGATAAATGCCAAGTTTTTACGGTCGAGTTTAGTGCTTTTTTTAGGGCGTCCTGTAAGGGTGGAAGCCATTCTTCTTTATGTCCATTGATCACTAATAGTAAGCGAAAATCATTTTTTTATAAATCGAGTGTCTGAAAGAGAGAAGGTAATTCTGTCCATGTTGCATGGCGTTTTAAACAAGTTGCCATACAGAGATTCAGCCCGTTCGTCAATTTCTCTCGGATTTCTTCGATAAAATCGTCAAACCCTGGTTGTGTTTCAGGACGAGGTGAGCTAGATTTTGCTTCAATAATCCATACCTTTGGTGAATTGGGAGGATGTAGTAACAAAAGCTCTGCTATCTTAACGCCCTCCTGGATGTCTTGGTAGGTTTGACTTTTTTCAATATGGAAGCAATGTCCTTCTGGATCAAGTCCGAACGTCATTCCAGATTCAATAATCGGTTGAGTGGTCATTGAAAAGCCAGCCCCACTTCTTCTTTGTAAAGTTGGATAGATTCATCAATGATAGGATTACTCGGCAAACCATCTTTTAGATCAGCAATCGTCCACTGTTCAGGATTAGTTGAAATGATTTTGATTGAGATTTCATTTTGTTGTTGAGCGATGAGAAATAATTTTTTGATCACAAAGTAAGAGTAACTTGCCATGAAAAACTGGATTCCGCACTTCGCTAACATAGCGATAACGTCAAGTAATTTGGAAATGGCGTTTGGATGTAACGCCGCTTCTGGTTCATCAATAAAAATGATAGATTGCGAATCAAGATAGCGGTTTCCGAGTAAAGTATCGAGAATCGAAATTTTCTTGATGCCTTCTGCCGTCACTCCAATAGAGAACTTTTGATTGCCTTTCTTAAATTGCCAAATTCCTAATCGTTCGTCATACTCAATTTTGCCGTCTAAGATATCTTTTAGGTTTCTTCGCGATTCAGCAAATTCTCTATAATTTTTGCCACCTTTAGGAGATTGACGCAAGGCGCGGGCTAGGTCTAGGTAGGTATCATCAAACCCAAATGTTTTGTCTTGTTCACGAGATTCTAAAATGATTGAGTGCAGAGAAATAACTTCTTTGGCGGGTAAAAAAATTGAGTTACTCTCGCGAGGTTTAACATGATTGTCTAAGTTTTGAATAGTCTTGGTTGTATCTCTGCCAAAAGTATAAACAAATTTTTGATTATCAACGTTAATCTGGAATGATAAAGGTTCATCCGCCCCTTTTCTCACGAGTTCGCCGATTTTCTCCGTCTCGAATGTCCAGTAAAGTTTGTCTGCCAGTATTTCTTCAGCGCTGCGCGGTTCATTACCCCGTTTATAGGTTTCCAAGGTTCGCATGGCACTGTAGAGAGCCTTGAGTAATATTGTTTTACCTGTGCTATTTTCACCAATAATTAAGTTAATATTGCCTAAGTGTTCGCACTTAAGCTGGTCTATCAGACCAAAATTTTTGAGTTGAAGGCTGTTTAGCATGGGTTATTTCTCTCGACTTTCTGCACGGTAAGTTTAACTCGACAACAGCCAGAGTGGATTAGCTATGCTCTCTTTATGATAATCTGAATAGGTTGATTGAACTGACGCGATTTCCCGGCGGAAAAGCTGCGCGATCGCAACTAGCTCTTCCAACTATTGTAGGCTAACAGCTTTAACAATGTTCTCAGTGAAGCATTCTGACACTGATGCTAATCCTCATTTGAAAGGCGGAATGCTAGATGGTAAACCAACACGCATGAAGAAACGTGCAAATGCTTGGGAAAAGTGTTCTAGATATGGCGACTTTAACCGCCAACGCCGACCTAGTTCAGTTGCGTGTTTCACCAGATAATCATACGGCAGACTATATATCTCTCTAAAATCTACAACGAGTGCTTTTCGGTTGTCTTCAGGGTTGGTTGGTGATGCCAGCAGATGCAATCCCTCAACTCTACCTTTTAGAACCTCGTTCCATCTACCCTTTTTGGCAAAAGCTGGGTTAATTTTCTCAAACTCCGATACCGGGTAAATGGGAGTCATCGCCACTAGACGCGCCTTTTTATTCTCAAGATCACAGCTTTGGGTTACAATAATCAGATCGAATTCGTCCACTTGTACCTCTTGGATGTCGCTGTTTTCAGCAAAATTTGGGCTAAAAACGGGTACAAGACATCCAGGCAAGTAGTCACCCTGCCTAAGCATTGGTTCGTTTACCTGCACCCAAAAATTCTCTATCGTCATTCGTCATCTAAGTCCAGTGAGTACGAAAGCGGTTTTCCACGCCTCTTATTTCGGTAGCGCACGCGCACAGAAAAGGAGCGATTTGGTGGCATAGGGCGATAGCTAATTTCTTCAATATCTACTAGAGACTCTAGTAATTGCTCACTAGGGGTCAAATGTTGCCATATCATCTCTGTTAACTGAGCAAGTTTCTGTCGCTCTTGACTTTGCTGTTGGGGTAGCAATCTTGACTCTCGCACCAGTAATTTTGGTGAGGTTATGATGCCGTCAGAACGGGGGTGAGCAATTGTAGCCATTAGTATATTAACTCCCGAATACGATCAGTAATACAAGATTCAAACACTTGATCTATGCGGCTGTGCAGTTGTTCCAGAATATGCCAAAGCGCTGCATAATCATTGGGTAAATCGGTTTCTCGAACTAGATCAATATCTAAAAGGATAGAAAACACATCTGGGCTAGATGGTGGAATAATTGCCTGATTGAGAATTAGCTGGGAGCTTAAATCCTCTTGAGGAATTTGTAATTGCATGAAGTAACCACTTAGACCTTGCGGCAAGTCGGGTGAAACTTCAGGCACTGTCCGTAGGTAGTCTTTTAAATCCTCCAAAGGAGAAGGCAGATCCAGGCGATTTATGTATCGCAATGCTAACCGAACAATGCCTTTTGGGTTGGTCACTGATTGATACATGCTCCACAGTCGCTTGGCTTCATCTCGGAATGTCTCCCATCCGTCGTAGGGAGTGAACCGACTGAAGGTGAAACCATCTAGTCGAGACTGAAAAATCTGCGTTTGGTCGCTGCTTGAGAAGATATAGCCGACTTGGTTTTGACTGGCTGTAGCTTCCACACCAGAACTCGCTACCATTTGACCCTGAAAACTCATCAGTTCCTGGCGCATCGGGTAGTCGGCTGTGATGCCTGCATCCAAATCTAGGGTGGAAAGTGTCACTCCATCAGGAAGCTCAACCCGTAGGTCAATCAGAGCTTCGGTGATCGGTGCGCGTGAGTAGTGTTTTCGGGACTGCATACCAATCATTGTATACCTATAAGGCTCTCAAAAGTATTGCCTGATTCTAGTATCTCCATTAACTTATTGGTATTTTTATACAATCGACACAGCCCATCCTCTAAAATGACTTCTGAGCCTCATCTGAATCATCCAGAATTAATACCTTCTCTTTTTCCAGGAATGAATTCTTAGTGAGTTCTTATATTTTTCCTACTCGGCAATGACTCCCATCGTACTCTAAACATCCAATTAGTGCTTCTAAGATCCTAATCCAAACACTTGCCTGAGATTTGGTGGCAGATCAAATGCTGTGTCCATTCCACTGACATCATCCCATATTGTTTCTATATTCCAGATTATTCCTCCTAGGAATGCACGACTAATGTTAGCACTACTGAGGTTGGCATCTTGGAGGTCAGCACCTCGGAGAATTGCACGACTAAGAGATCCGTATTTCAGGTTAGCCCCCATTAGATCAGTACTCAGGAGTTCAGCACCACTTAGATTAGCACCACTTAGATTAGTATAACGGCAGGATGCATGATTTAGAAATGCCTGATTCAATTGGGTACTACTGAAGTCAGCACGATCCAAATTAGCACCTCGTAGTTCAGCATTACTGAGATTAGCTTCTCGGAAGTTAGATCCCGTCAAGTTAGCACGACTAAGATTAGCATGGCTGAGTTCGGCACTACTGAGATTAGCGCTGCGGAGATCAGCACCACTTAGATTAGTGTTACTGAGATTAGCGTTACTCAAGTTGACTCCCCGCAAGTCAGCACTACTTAGGTTTGCATTACTAAGATTGGCGCTACATAGATTAACCCCCTGAAGGTCAGCGCTATGTAAATCCACACCACTTAGTTCTGCATGGCTCAAAAATTTCCCTACAGTCTGTACAAATACATCAATTCCAATACAGTAGCTGTAGCCAATAATCCGCCGTAGTCGAGAGCTGTCAAAATCATCATGATCTGGCTGACCACAGGGATAAAAATAAACTGTTTTTTTCAGATTTTCTTTGTCTTGAGCAAGGCGATGTAAGTCTAAAAGTAAAATTAATATATTTAGACCTGTATAAATATCTACGGTGTGAATATCTGCCAATCGCTGTCCCACGAAAAATTTCGGATCTTGCCCTTGCTGCTTTTTGGTTAAAGGAAAGTTTTTCTCGATTGTATCAACATCAATAAAATCTCCATCACACCAACGAAAATAGAAATCCTCTAGGCGTTCAAATAGGATACCTGTATCGATTGTCTCACTGGTATTTAACCAAGCGCTCAGATATTCTACAATATCTGGCGTCAGCCCTCCATAACCCAGTAGGTCATAAATTTCCCAATTCATATCATCTCTCGATACTTCATACGAGGTTTGACGCTTGCCTCCTTTTATTGTCCATGCTTCTAAACTTTCTCGCAGCCGCTCAGCAAACAAAAAATCACTAAAGCTTTTGTGTACAAACTCAACTGAACCATCTCGTCCACTGGTCGGTTGTAAGTAAAAAGTGGCAAGAATATTTCTCAGAGGATTTTCCTTGTCTTGAGTCTGTGATCTTTCTAAAGCTTGAGTATACTCTTCACTTTGGCGACGTAACCGTTGTTCAATCATGGCGATTGATGCATATTCTCCACCAGACTGAACTACACATAGTCCAGCTTCAGCCAGAATTCTTCGCAAATTTTGTACATCTAATTCTGTTAGTGCGGTATTTAAATTGTACCCTTGGTCAGATCGTTGTTTAGTGAGAACCCAATTAAGAGACTGTTCATAAATCAAAATCTTGGTTTCAACACTACTACCTTGCTCAAACATTTCATTATTTAACTGATTATCCCGATGCATGGCTGCCAAGAGATATAGTAATAACGGCTCTCTAGCCAATTCTCGTACTCGGTCTGGCAAACGTTCATCTTGTAAAAACTGGCGAAATGCCGTCGTTTTTTCAGTTCCTACCTGAATTCGCCACTTATCAAGCCATTTTTTCTGGCTTTTGTCATCCATGGGTATGATTTTCACACGCTCCAGATTATTTGGAATCGACAGCTCAATGCTTGGACTCTGTAAGGACAAGGATCTACCGGTGATCAAAACTCTGTGTCCCTTTTCACTATTCTCTTGACAACGTTGTTGAAATTTTGCCACTTGGGTGATGAATTGTTTTAATCCTCTATCACTTCTCCCTTGCAATAGCAATTCATCGAAGCCATCCAGCAAAAACAAAAATCGAGTATTGCCATCTGTTAACCAACCACTATCACTCGTAGCAAAATCCCAGCCGATAGCTGTTTGTAGAGTCTTTTCTAAATCCTTGTCAAAAGTTGTGATATCGCGTAACCGGATTAAAATCGGTATCCAGATGGGATACAAGTGCTGTCTGACCCAATCGGCAAACATGCGACAAAATACACTCTTCCCCCGTCCAGGTCCACCTTCAATGAACATGACCTGATTTTGTTTACCAGAATCTTCAAGTATCTTCTGCGTCCATTTCTCTATATCAATTGGCTTTGACCTTTCATCTAGTTCACCACTTGGCTTTACAGGTTGCACTTTCAGCGATACATAGATATCTTGGAACGTAAATTCTTCATCAAATACTCGCTCAATTGGCTTCTGCTTGATTTGCCTATCTAGATAGTTGTCAATACTCTGATATTTTGCCAAGTCTCGCCGCCAGCCATCACGATACAAGTCGGCTAGGCGTTTGACTGAATCTCCTGCCTCAACTAAGGCTTGTATCATATATCGGTGAGTACCGTGAGCAACCCGCCTTGATAAAAGCTGGGCTTGAGTTTTATTTAGTCCTGCCTGACAGAACCGAGCGGTTAACACCTTGTTGAAATCGTGCGCTAACTTGGATTCATGAAAGCACAAAAGTGCTTTTTTTGCTTCTGACTCATCCAACTCAAGCTTCTGACCTAAACGTCTAATCTGCTTGACGATTTCTGCTGAAGTTCGAGTTTTCCCAATTCGGTTTAACTCTGACAAAGTGTGTTCAGGTAAAAACTCATAAGTTTTCTGTAAACTTTCTAAATATGCCGCTTGGCTCACAAATGCCACACACTCTTCTAGAGAGAGTTCTCGCTTAGTTTGTTTCAGGTAAAATGCTAGTAGTCCTGTCGCCAATGGGATGAACGGTAAGCTTGCCCCCAGAATTTGAGCTGGAGGTGAGTTTAGTACCTCTAATAGTGAGGAAATTTTCCCCATCCATGGGTCTAATTGCTGGACGTTGCTGCCTTCTTCTTTGAGTGTCTTCGCCAAATCCAAAACGGCTTTTGCCGCCTCGGTTCCACTCTTTAGTGTTTCTGAACCACTCGTTACTTGCTCGACTGAAAGCAACTGATCAACGTCAGTATTCAAAACCTTCCAGACGTTTTTCCAAAGCTTGCTTGCCATGGCTACTTATACTATTGATGACCCATTCTCATAGGGTAGCTACTTTTTCTCTTGGTTGTCACCCTCCACAAACTTTGACAACTAAGAGGAGTCAAAACAAAAAATGTATCATATAATACAAAAATCGGTCGTTCTGCCTTGTCCTCCTGATCCTCCGCTCCCCTAACGTCTTAACCAAACACTCCTCAATCTCCTGAGCTTCAGCAAAATTTTCACCTTGCTGTCTCCAGAAGGATAAGCTATAGTAAAGAGAAAATCTGTGAGTCACAACCTCCATTTGGTATTACACTAGTTGTATTACACAGTTGCCGACTTTTGAAACGACTATATATCATATCCGTTTTTTTTAATGCGTACAATTGCAATCCATACGTCAAAGGGAGGCGTTGGCAAAACGACTTTAGTGGTTAACCTTGCTTATGAGATAGCCAAACTTAACTATAGGGTTTTAGTGGTTGACTTGGATGATCAAGCTAATGCTAGTCTTTCTTTAGGGGTTAACAAAGCTGATCAATTAGATCAAGCTTCTAGTTTTGAAGAATTTAAAATAATTTTAGAGACTTTCAAGGAAAGAAAAGAACTCATAGATTTTTTATGTGACTACGAGTTACCCAGGTTTGATTACCAAGAATATATAAGACCATCTGCTCTAAATGCAGATCTAGAAAATATATCTACCTGTAGTGGTCTAATCGACGTATTACCGGGTAGTTATCAAACTACCGATCAGGCAATTAGTAAATTTATAACGCCGCAAACACGACTGAATACAGCACTTCAGACACCAGGCATCGCTAATAATTATGATTATGTAATCATTGATACACCTCCCAGTTCAACGGATATTGCGAAGGGGGGCTTAATTGCAGCTCAGTACCTACTTATTCCAACTCAGCTAGAATATCTATCAGTATATGGGATCAATACACCACTAGATTTCCTGCGCCAGGTTCGACAACAATTTGCGAATAGAGGTATGGTTCTGGGAATAGTTCCCATGATGACGCAAAAAAGATCACGACTTAATAGTATGGTTAGACAGTTACTGAAAAAACGACTTGAGACGGAGGATAGCATACCCATATTGCCAGAAATCCATCGCTCTGACTATATTAGCCAAGCGTCGAGGGCACGTAAGCCGATTTCTTTATTCGCTCAACAGCAATCGAAAGCTGAAAATATCGCCAAAGAATTTATCGACTTGACTCAAAAAATTTTAGAAAGAATAGAGGTTATTGAAAAGGACAATAAAAATGATTGAAGATTTAAAAAAAATTGAAACGAAACCCTATTTAGTTGCCGTGAACCAATTAGAGGTTCCTCCGGGTAAACCGGAAGTTTCAAAAGCAGAACTTGAAAATATTTCACAAGCATTAAAAACATGGAGCACTAATTTTTCTCTTCCGATTGCTTGCTTAACGGATCAGGACAATAGCTATCGTCTCTTGACGGGTTTACCTATCTATCAAGCGGCTGTAAATGCAGGAATGCAGCGAATTTGGGTATTTTTGATTTCGGCAGATCAGAGGGACACTGAAAAAGCCATTGAACAAGCTCTGTTACAGTCAAAACTCAATCAAATTATTCTTGATTCTCAAGATATGACTAACTTTATAAATTTCCTGAATGATCATAAATCTGATCTTACTCAAATTTATGGTATTGGGGATAATTATGCCAAGCAAATTATTAGTAAACGCCCTTATAAGGATCTAAAGGATTTGCAAAAAAAACATGGTAATAAGCGACCCTTGAATTGGGCAAAAGGCTACAAAAAGATGAAAAGTGAAATTTAGATTCACTTCTTAGAGATACTCACTTTAAAATGTAGGGGCGACTGTAGGGGCGCAAGGCTTGCGCCCTCCGCCGGAACGTCTTTACTAAATGATGTGTCCTAACCGCTATTGCGGTTGCTATAGCATAAACTTCTGTGCCATCGTCTTAAGCCTCCCCCAACTCCTGTAACATCCTTTCTATTGTTACTTTCAACGGCGGTAGATTATTCTGCACAATTGCCCAGACTAAATTCAGCGATACGCGGAAATATTCATGTACCACAAGATTTCTGAACGCGATAATCTGTGACCATGGCACCTGAGAATATCGATTCATCAAATCAGCAGATAACGAATTTGCTGCTTCTCCAATAATCTGGAGATGATGAACAACCCAAACCTGAATTAGTTCTTGTTTGTCAAACGCCTGTCTACCCTGACCAGCATATCGTTCAATTGCCGCAATTGCATCTAAAATATCTTGCAGCCTTTCAGCCTCTCGCCTCATAGCATCACAGCCTCATGCAAAATGCGATCGCGACTGCGTTCTTTCAACATATCCACCGTAGCGATATCCACTTTGCGATTGAGTAGCTGTTCTAAATCAATTAATAGTCCTCCGGGAAACCAGGGGGTGATTTTTGCTAAATCATAGTCAACCAAAAAGTCAATATCGCTGTCTTCCGTTGCTTCTCCCCGCGCCACCGAACCAAACACCCGCACGTTGTAGGCTCCATGCTTTTGGGCAATAGCCAGAATTTGCGATCGCTGATCGTGCAACAAATCTTTAATGCCTAACCCTGTTTTGCTAGTCATGCTGCTACTCTCGGTCAACTAATTCATCCTCCTCTGACTCATCCAGATACAACCGAATAAACTCCTCGGCTGCTGCTGGATTAAGCTTATTCAGTCCCTTCCTAATTTCTAGGATGGCATCACCTCCTGGATCTCGACTTTCATTGACCCAATGGTGAATTGTTGATCGCCCAATACCCATGGCTATCGCCAACTTGTTTTGGCTAATGCCGTAGGCTTCCAACACCTGTCTTAAAGATTTTCCTGCCTTTCGCATGGTTTCTATAGTGCCAGAGGCAAATGACTCATCTAAATACAAGCCAATAAACTCCTCGGCTGCTTTCGGATTAATCGTATTCAGCTCTTTTCTAATTTCTAAGATGGCATCACCTCCGGGATCTCGATTTTCATTCACCCAACGGTTGATACTAGAACGCCCAATACCCATCGCCACTGCCAACTTATTTTGGCTAATGCCATAAGTTTCCAACACTTGCTTTAGTACTGTCCCTGTTTTTCCCATGCCTAAATTTTGTCAAAGGCTGATGAAGGCGAAATGGGAACAAAACACCTTCTCTAAGACTATTCCTCATCCTCCTCTGACTCATCCAGATACAAACGAATGAACTCTTCTGCTGCTGCTGGATTAATTTTATTCAGTCCCTTCCTAATTTCTAGGATGGCATCGCCGACAGGATCTGCCACCTCATAAACCCAGCGGTGAACATTAGAACGCCCAACTTGCATTACCACGGCTAACCGATTTTGGGTAATGCCATAACGTTCCAAGACCTGTTTGAGTGCTTTGCCTGCTTTTCCCATGCCTCAGATTGTGTCAGAGACTCATAACTGAGTAAATGTTCCATATATGGAGAACTAAGGTATGATGATATTGTTCTTTATATGGAACAAAACAAAAAAAGGTGGTATAACGTCCTCTGGGTACATATCGAAGGATTGGGCGGTTACTTGATCAGGCAATGGTGCGTTACGCTACGCTAACACACCCTACAGATAGAGACTAGGCGTAAGTCCCAGATATACTCCAAGAAGGCTTTTCTCGACTTGAAGCCATCTGGCAACAACGGCAAACATATTTGTGCGATCGCTATGGCAAAATAAGAAAATCTTGGCACGCACGACGAGGAGGCTAACCCTGATGTTCAGAATCGGTAAAATACTCACCGCTTTATCACTCTCGCTATTTTTACTGGTAACGGCTTGTGCTGCACCATCAACCGCTCCCCCACCCTCAACCGAAGCGCCTCAAACTAGCACTCAGCAACCTACTCAGGTTTCTGGTGAACCTTTAGCTGGGGGGCAGTTTAATCAATTCTTCCCCAACGCTAGCGGTGATTATAAGCGAGTGTTTGCCCAAGAGAAAACTGGATTTGCCGAAGCCAAGTTGAAACAGGATGGCAAGGATGTGGCGGTGCTGTCGATTAATGATTTAGCCAATAACCCAAGTGCGGCTAAGAAATTTCAGGATAGTTCTAAAACAATTGCTGGATATCCTGCTGTCGAACGGGGGAAGACACAAACCGCGATTCTAGTTCGCGATCGCTTCCAAGTCAAAGTCCAATCCCGTGACGACTCTTTTACCCCTGGCGATCGCGAGGCTTGGTTGGAACAGTTTGACCTGCAAGGATTATCCCAACTCAAATAAAATTGGTCATTCGTCAAAACACTGATTTCCCAGATTTATTGTCCAGATGCGGGTAGGGGATGAAAGCTTAGTTACACTGATTACACAGAAAGGTTAGTTCTCTATCATTGGTCATTGGTCATTGGTCATTGGTCATTGGTCATTGGTCATTTGTCATTGGTCATTGGTCATTTGTCATTGGGAACAAAGTATAGCCTTACTAAGGCAGGTTAGGACATTTTCTACTGTTCCCTGTTCCCTGTTCCCCGTTCCCTGTTGGGATTAACTGATGTCCTTTCCGTACCTCGTAGTGCTATAAAGATATCATTGAAACAATTTATAGGAGACTTTACATGAGTAAATCTATTATTGAATTAGTTGATAATTTACCTGAAGGTGGACTAACCGTTTCCGTCTTGAAAGCCTTAGACTTTGTTGCTCCTGGTGATTGGCAAAATGTGGTTGGCTTTGAAAATACCGTGCGCGAGGTTACAGGGGAAGATGATCCGGCATTAATTCAGGATATTAGTGAACGCGCTCTTTGGCTCTATAACGATAAGTCTCAAGGCTATCAACGGGCAATTTGGCTGTTCCAATCTGTTGATAGTGCGGATTTTGCCCTCGGTGCGGCTGCTTTAGCCAATAAAATCGGTGAACGAGTTTCGTTTTTGGGATTTTTAAATCGACTTACGCCCAAAGCTGATACGGCACAAACCATCGATCTGTGTTTAAAAGTTGTGGCAGAATTGGTGGCGTTTTGTCAAATTAACGGCATTCCTGGAGACAGTATTGGGGATTTTGTCAATGCTTTAGCTGACTATAGCGGTGAGTCGATGATCCGGATGGCGGGACTTATCTGTCTTGATGGTTTGATTCCTCTAGGTCCTGATTTCATTCAAGTGGCACAATCAACGCTGTCTGGATTAAGTCCCTCGCGCTTAGAGCAAAATTCCACCTTTCAACAAATCAGCAGCTTAATTCCGGGAGAGAGTTCTGAAGGGAAGCTGAACTTTATTGGGGAAAGCTTCGATGCGGTGAAAGGTTGGATGGGGGGTGTGGTTGCAGCAAAAGGATTGACACCTCAAAAGGTGGTTAATCACCTGCAAGGATTTGTGGAAATTGCGGATGATAAGTTGGACTATCTGGCTGCGTTTTTAGACACGTCAACGAATTATTATGAACATACTGGAACTCAAACCGTCGCCCGCCGTTTAATTGAACGAGCAGCGGCTGAAATTTGATCAATAGCTTTCCCGTTCAATCGATAAAAAGTAGACGGCGAATGGAATTCACGTCTACACAAACCAAGTCCGCCTGCGCGGACTTTTAAGGCAAATTTTAGTTGATTTCCCTCAACCCCCCTAATTCCCCCCTTTTAGATCCCCTTCTTCCCTTTTTAGATCCCCCTTCCGTCCCCCTTAAGAAGGGGGAGACCAGAGGATGTTTCACTTTTTTTGCCCGGGGGAGGATAGCGGATGCTGCGCTTTTGTAGCACGGAAGGGGGAGAATTCAAAGCCTCTCTCCTTGCAGGAGAGAGGTTTTCCAGAGAGGTTTTCCAGATCCCGACCAAAAGTAAGCTTATCCAGTCTGAAATCAATTGCTTTTAGCGCAATCGTCGTTACACAAAACTAAAGTAACTATCATTCAAACTCAGACTGCTTTCACCTTGTACAATACCAATCAATTCATCTTGACCTGATGGTGTAGAAGACTGGAGGAAAACGCCAATTCCTGATGGTAAACTGGGGGAAACCGTGGCGAGTTGATAGTCAGCCGCACTGCCATGAAGTTCGATGATATCTTGATTGATATCAAAATCAGTAATTAGGGCGTAATCGGTAGAACCATCGGTTGTCCCGTTAGCATCATCATAATAAGCGCTGAATACATCTCCAAGTTGGAACACATCCGCACCAAAGCCACCGATAAGACTATCCACTTCCCCTAAACCGGGATTTGCCAGATTGAGTTCAACACCAATTAGCAGATCATCACCGCGATCGCCATCAAGACGATCATTCCCTGTACCGCCGAAGAGATAGTCATCACCGCGATCGCCAAATAGCATATCACTTCCGGCTTCACCAAACAGGTTATCATCGCCGCGATCGCCAAACAGGGTATCATCGCCGCCACCGCCGACTAAATCATCATCATCGCGCAAGCCAGAGAGAATGTCATCTCCAGGAGTGCCAAACAAGATATCATCGTCATCGGTGCCAATGAGTTCAGTATCGGAAATTAGCACATTGTCATAATCCACAAATAAACCATTATTAGAATTATTGGTTTCATCGG
This sequence comes from Coleofasciculus sp. C1-SOL-03, assembly GCF_040220555.1. NCBI lineage: Bacteria > Bacillati > Cyanobacteriota > Cyanophyceae > Coleofasciculales > Coleofasciculaceae > Coleofasciculus > Coleofasciculus sp. C1-SOL-03. The sequence continues at coordinate 7,455 of NZ_JAVJUO010000211.1, read as the reverse complement.
TTTCAGCAAGTGTTCCGTCTTGATCAATGATCATGCCAATGTAGTAAATTCCATCACCATTCCAGGTAGAATCATTAATTCCTGGCAAGGTTAACCCCGTTGTATAAGCACCAATGCTGTTACCCGCTAAACCATTAATTGTCGTACTACCGAGGAATTGATCCGCCGTATCGATAGTATTATCGGTAGAAACGTAGAAAGAAACATCAAACGCTCCGGCGGCAAAAATTTCCGTGTTTTGCACTTCAAAATTGACATCGAAGTGATCACCAGCCGCTAAGGGTTCCTGCACTAAGTTGAAGTCTACGCCAACTAAATCCGCTAGTTGGGTATTATTAATGACCACATTATCCGTATCCAACATCAAGCCAAGATTGGCATTATCCGTCTCAATTGTTTCCGTGATATCATCACCTGAATCAATCATCATGCCGATATGGTAGCTGCCATCTCCACTCCAGAACGCATCATTAGCTTCAGGGAGAATAAAGTTGCTGGTAAATGTGCCACTACTATTGGCTGCCAATCCAGTGAAACTGATTGTATCTAGCAGTAAATCTGAGTTGCTAATATTACTATCACTGGACAAATATAAGGATACATCAAATGCACCAGCCGCTGCTGCACCACTATTGTCAATCGCCAAGTCAATGTCGAAACTATCACCAGCATTGAGCGGTTCGGGGGTGACATTGAAATTCAGTCCAGACAAGTTTGCTATCTGGGTATTATTGATGGCTACATCATCGTAGTCGAACAAAAAGCCGACATTTGAGTTATTCGTTTCATTACTTTCCGTGACATCGGCTCCCGAATCAACCTGCATACCGATGTAATAGGTATCATCTCCATATAAATCCCAGAAGGAATGATTAACTCCGGGCAAGTTTAAGCTAGTGGTAAAGGAACCCGTACTGTTTCCGGCTAAACCATTAATCGTGGTACTGCCTAAAAACTGGTCAACTGTGCTGATCGTGTTATTACTGGAAAGGTAGAAGGAAACATCAAAAGCACCAGCGCTGCTCCCTGTGTTGCTAATGTCAAAATCAATGTCAAAACTATCACCGGCATCTAGAGGTTCTGAGGTGACATCAAAATCCAACCCGGATAAGTCAGCCAATTGAGTATTGTTGATTACTACATCATCGTAATCATATAAATAGCCAACATTAGAGTTGTTTGTTTCATTACTTTCCGTGACATCGGCTCCCGAATCAACCTGCATACCGATGTAATAGGTATCATCGCCATATAAATCCCAGAAGGAATGATTCACTCCAGGCAAGTTTAAGCTAGTGGTAAAGGAGCCTGTACTGTTCCCAGCTAACCCATTAATCGTGCCACTATATAACAAATGATCCGTGGTGCTGATGTAGTTATTACTGGAAAGGTAGAAGGAAACATCAAAAGCACCCGCGCTGCTTCCCGTATTGGTAATGTCAAAATCAATGTCAAAACTATCACCGGCATCGAGGGGTTGTGGAATGATATCAAAATCTGACCCGGATAAGTCAGCTAAATTGATCACCCAACCTAAATCCTCAAAGATTCCTAATGTTACCGCACCCGGATCATGGTGCGCCTCTCCCGGAGCAATGTAAGGTGTCATCAAAGCATTAGAATTTCCACTTCCATAAGTCGCTTCATCCAAGTGGGCATAGCTAGAACCCAATTCCCATGTACTCGGAGCATACAGCTTGGGATTCGTGCCACCATTAGCAGCAACTGCATTACTTCCATTGAAGAACAAGTTATCGCTGGTGAGTTGAGCGCCTAAAGCAACAGAGTTATTCGGAAATGTATCGATAAGTTTTTGACCCGAACCATTCACTGTAAAGTGATCGTAAATCATGGGTTGGCTCCACCAACTCCCTTGTCCAGTGCCGAAGTCATAGTCCATGTTACCTAGAAACCCCAAGCCATGACCTAATTCATGCAAGACAACAGAAACAAAATCATACTGTCCTGTTTGTGCATTACCATCAGTGCCAAAATACCAGTTCGAGTAATCGCTATTGAAGTTAGCATTAATATCATGGGCAGTGGTATCTAAATCGAAGCCAGCCAGACTATTGGCGAGGGCGCTGGGATACAAGGTATTGGCGTAGGCAGCATTGGCAAAGTTGTAGTCATAGTCATTGGGTCCAGCAGAACCGAGAGCGTTTGTTCCGAAAGGAGTCCAATTGGCTTCAACTTCAATCGGAACTGGCGAAACAATCAGGTTTTCCCAGATATCAACCGCGTATTCAAATGCTGTTTGAGCTTCGGTGGAAAAACCGTTATAGTTAACGTTGATTGTAGAGGTTTGAGTCTGAGCGGCTAACAGATTTGGCGTTGTCGTTGATTCTGCCTGTTGAGTCCCTTTGTCAGTGAGTTCTAAGCTTGTCTGCCTACTTGAAACGATGTTTGCTTGAGGTGTCTGATCAAAATTCTCAGTTGCCGTACTCGAACTATCTGTGTCAAGCGACAAATTCTCGGCTTCTGCTACACCAAAGAAATTACCAAACATCAGAGCCAATTCGGTGGAGAAGGATTCGTCGTGAGATGCCATAAGAGTCTCTCCTGTGTAGGGAAAATTGTGTGCAGATGTCAGATGTTGACCTCTCTGCCCTCTTGTGTCTCTCAGGAGTTGACCCTTATGCAGTTTTTTGTATGGAAATTTACCTTTTACAAAAGTTTATTTTTACTTGACAAATTGACATCAAACAGCTATTAATAATCCCCAATCTGTCAGTTGCGGTAATGTTTCAACCCAGCGAATAACACCAGCGCGATCGCAAGTCCCCCAGCGACTCCGGAAATCAGCAGGGTATCTGGATGACGCACCGCGATCGCACCATAAGCCCAGGCAATTACCAGAGGAAAGGCAATATCCGATCGCTGAATAATCACTGTTGCTGTAATCGCCGCCCCAACCAGTAGGACAATTGCCGTCCACACCGAGGGGTCAATCCCCCAGCCATTCCAGCCCAGGTCATAGAGTACAATTGCCACATTTAGAATTGTAGCTACACTGATCCATGCTAAATAGATGCTCACGGGAATGTGAACATACCATTTCTGCTTCCGAGATACCTTGACAGAACCAATGCCCAATCGCAGATACAGTCGAATCAGTGGCAGTAAAATCCCCAGCATCGCCACCAGCGACAGCGCAAACTGGCGAAACTGGAACAGAAACACCCAAGCAATCTGGGCAACACTCGCCAGCACTAAACCATAACCCATCTGACGCAGATAAGGATTTTGCCGTTGGTTAGGCAGTACCTGATAGATTCCCAAACTAATCAAACCCAGATAAATAATTCCCCATATAGCAAAAGCATAGCTGGCTGGAATAATCTTAATCTCGCCAAAAATAGTATTGGAGATTTCGCCAATGCTTAGTCCACCAATCGGCGCGATGTTTGCCCAGATATTAATCCCAAAAGCAGCAAGGATCGCACTCAATGTGAGAACTTGCCTGAGGCGATCTGAGTTGAAATCGGAGTTTAACTGTTGCATGGTCTAGCCGAGTTCAAAGCTCGGTTATGCTGGATGTCATTTGAGTTTTTGTTTAATAAATGCCACAAGTTGTCCCATCTGCTTCTTCAACCCATCCACTTCTGTCTGTAACTGTTCAATTTTGGCATTTAAGGCTTGAACTTCGTCTGATGAAACACCAGCAGCTTCAGGTGCAGGGGCTTCTTCTTTGGGCGGCGGAGCCATGGCGGGGCGTTTTTTCGCCTTTGCCATCGCTTCCTTAATTGCATCAACCAGTTGCTTCTTTTCAAAGGGTTTTTCAACAAAGGCAAAATACTCAAACGGCTCCGGGATTTTCTCCGTGACTTCTTCCTTACGACCTGACATTAAGACCAAGGGAATGCTCTGGAGAACACTGTCACTTTGAATTTGTTGGAAAACATCCCAACCACTCATTTTAGGAAGTAGGAAATCTAACATAATTAGGTTGGGATGCTCCTGGCGGATCTGATTAAGACCTTCAATACCATCTTTGGCTTCTAGAACTTCAAAGTTACCGGGAGGCAACATTTCTTTAACACGCATCCGGATAACTCTACTGTCATCAATAACTAATATTTTATGGCTTGCCACGACTGACTCCTTTGGAAAGGTAAAAGAAAAACGTCTTCAGCCCAGGTAGACCAGACCCCATAACTCCTCTCAGACAGACCTCACAGAGTCTGTTTGCGGGAAAATAACGGATGACCGACCGACACCTGTAACTCTTTTGCTGTTTTGAGATTGAACCCAAAAGCACTCGTTGTCCATGATTCTAGAGTAATCTGCTTGGTTGGTTGAGAGCAAAACTCGGATCAAATCAGAGTCAGAGTAAAATGCTTTACCATTTTTATCGTACAGAGTAACACTGTTGCTGATAGCTCACCACAATTATTATGGATTTGCCGACTCAACCCAATCTGTCTGCTAAAAACCTTTGGCGAGAGGAAATTACTGCCCTACCCAGTTGGTTGCGACGCCCCATTGGTAACGCCAGTGATATCTCCACGGTGCAACGCATTGTGAAACAACGGCAAATTCACACGATCTGTGAAGAGGGGCGCTGTCCCAATCGCGGGGAGTGTTATGCCAACAAAACGGCGACCTTTTTGCTAATGGGTCCAATCTGCACCCGTGCTTGTGCGTTTTGTCAAGTGGATAAGGGTCATGCTCCCATGCCCCTTGACCCGGAAGAACCCCAGAAAATTGCTGAATCGGTTCAGTTGTTGGGATTGCGGTATGTGGTACTGACATCAGTGGCGCGAGATGATTTATCAGATCAGGGTGCGGGTTGGTTTGTTGCCACAATGGATGCGATCCGGCGATTGAATCCAGAGACCCAAATTGAAGTGCTAACGGCAGATTTTTGGGGTGGGAGAACTCAGGAGAATCAAACGCCAACCGAGTTGCAGCGCCAACGGGTGAAGACGGTGGTTCAGGCGCATCCCGCTTGTTATAACCACAATATTGAAACCGTCAAACGACTGCAAGGACAAGTGCGCCGGGGTGCCCAATATGAGCGATCGCTTGATGTTCTGTGCATCGTCAAAGCCCTTGACCCGACCATTCCCACGAAGTCAGGATTAATGGTAGGACATGGCGAGACAGAAGCCGAGGTGATCGAAGCCATGGAGGATTTGCGCCGCGCTGAATGCGATCGCCTCACTCTAGGGCAATATATGCGTCCCTCCCTGGAACACCTGAAAGTACAACGCTATTGGACACCAGAGGAATTTGAGCGACTGGGTGCGATCGCTAAAGACATGGGTTTCACTCATGTTCGTTCGGGTCCCTTGGTTCGCAGTTCCTATCACGCGGGTGAATGACCAGAATTGTGGGATTCACTAGGAGGACAAGAGAACAGCGAACAGTGATTGGATTCATCAAGCCTTGTCGTGTGTCGTTCGTCCACCGATATTCAGCCCTGGATCAAGAGGAACACCAGTTCCATACGATTCAGTCACTTCCTGGGGTAAATTGGAAATAACGGGTTCCTCAGTATCTTCTTCTTCTACAGGTGTATCCGAAACCAGGTCAGTATCTTCGATGGGTACATCAGAAAGATTTCCGGCTTCTTTTGGGTTGGGTTCGTTGTTTGCTTTAGGAGTCATATCAGCCATAATGTTTCTGTGAATCCTGCGACTATCTATAACTGCAACCTATCTTAGGATTCGAGTAAATCGAATCTGCAAATAGGTTCAACAAGAGCGGATGGAGTTACGTCGGGTCATGCGTCGAGCAAGACGAGGAAGGCGGATTAACCGAAAGTTACCCTACTCTGAGCGGTGTCATCGTCAAAAGCGGTTTGATAGTGCGACCCGTTTGCCAGAAACCACATTCTGTGGAGGATTGGCAGCATGACTCATTTGGGTCATGACAACTTTATCAGTTTGGTGGTGAGGGAAAAATCCCAAGTCCACCCGCCTAAGTGCAGGGCTGAAAGCATCATCCCCAGGTTTGCGACTGGTCATCAACGCCTGAAGCGGGATGAAACGGGGGCAACACTGACAGCCCAAATCAGTGTCCTCCTAGCAACTGATTATGGACAGCGAAAGCGAACTCTCACCGAACCGTCGTCACGCTTTACTTGCGAAAGGGCTGACACGCAGGGGTCAAAACATGACCAAAGTTCACATGATGCCAAGAGCGTTGTTGAGGTCTTGGATGCACCCATCAGAACTCGGCGGATAGAGAGGTTCCTAAAGTCAGAAACCAAAGCTGGTAAGGAACGAGTTAACCCTTCGTATGCTCTCGGAATTCCGAGTAGGTGCCAACCGGATGCTGCGAAGTGGAGGGATTGGGTTAGAAGCCAACGTCTCACTGTAATGGTGGGAATACGCTAACAAACCCACGAGGTTACAGAAGGTGAAGCTACAAGTAGCAGTGTACAAATCATGAGCGAGTTAACGACTACGTATGAGTGGAACACAATCCCCTGGCGCAAGCTAGAGCGGAAAGTGTTTAAGCTGCAAAAGCCGATTTACCAAGCCTCTCAACGAGGAGACATCAGAACAGTCCGAAAACTTCAGAAACTTCTGATGAAGTCCTGGTCAGCAAAGTGCCTCGCCGTCAGGAAGGTTACACAAGAAAATAAGGGCAGAAAAACGGCTGGAGTAGATGGGGTAAAATCTCTCGAACCAAGCCAAAGATTTGCTCTGATTAAGCAACTCAAACTCAAGGACAAATCCCAACCCACTCGTAGGGTATGGATACCAAAGCCTGGAAAGGATGAGAAACGACCTCTTGGAATACCAACCATGTACGAAAGGGCGCTTCAAGCGCTTGTCAAACTGACTCTAGAGCCAGAATGGGAAGCAAAATTCGAGCCGAACTCCTACGGTTTTCGACCAGGAAGATCCGCCCACGATGCTATCAAAGCAATATGGGACAACTGCACGAACAAACCCAAATTTGTTTTAGATGCAGACATTTCCAAGTGCTTTGACAAAATCAATCACAAGGCTCTGTTGGATAAAGTCAACACATTCCCAACACTACACAGGCAACTAAAAGCCTGGTTAAAGGCTGGGGTGGTCGAAGACTTCCAATTCCATCCAACAGAAGAAGGAACGCCTCAAGGTGGATGTATATCACCTCTACTTGCTAACATCGCCCTACACGGGATGGAAGAAAGACTGCTTCAATATGTTGAAACAGTACAACTGAAATCTCTCAATGGTGGGTCATTAAGCAAAGCCCAAAGACGTAAAACGTTGGCAGTAATCCGATACGCCGATGATTTTGTGGTCATGCACCGCGAACTGTCAGTAGTAGAAGAATGCCAGAAAATCCTAAACAAGTGGTTGGTAGAAATAAAAAAGTCCAGTTGTTGCAGCGAAGCACGGGGCTAATCGTCGTGCCTATACCTGGACTGTCAAACCTCACCGCGTCGAGCGGCACGGTTTGACCTCTATTCCTCCCCGCATTGCTTCGCGCTCATGCGGGGTCTCACGA